>DASXLF010000315.1:0-2246 GCA_036496405.1 Steroidobacteraceae bacterium
GGCTGGGGCGGCCGTGACGTCGACGACGCCACGTGGCAGCCGCACGAGGTGGACACGCTGGCAAGTTTTTGGGGCCACGACGGACTGATCCGCGCTGTTGGCGGCGAGGATCCGCCTCTCGAGATCCGGCATGATGCAGGAAACCAGCAGAGGCGGGCGCCGGTTCAGGTGATCGATGGCAATTACGCGCGCATCAAGGGCGTCTGCCCCTGGTGGGATGCCGTAAAGGCGCAGGCCCGGGAATGACAATCGGCACCGCCCGGTGTCTCTGCCGCTCCAACGCGGTTTTGCCGGCGGCTCGATGGGCGACGATGCCGTGACGGCCGAAGGCGCTTTGCGTCCTTCGGCCGGGTGCGTGACAATGCCGCCCCCGGCACAAGACTAATTGTGTCGCACCGGGCAAATTGCCACACTCGCAGCTAAAATGAGCCGGCCGGGACAAACCATAACGAACCGGGCCGCTTTCGCCGAGGAGATGGGAATGCCACCGCGCGCCTGAACGCAGGCTGGAGGAGCGGAAGATGGCGGTCACGACCATGATCGACGGCCCGGCTGTGGCCAGGAGCGCGACGCCGCGCGGGCGGAGGCGTGGCACATTCGGCGCCGACAAACTCTGGGCGTTGGCCTTTGTCACCCCTTATGTCGCGGTATTCGTGGCCTTCGTCATCTACCCGATCGGCTATGGACTGTGGCTGGGCAGCGATCCCGCCAGCTATCGCGCGCTGTTTGATGATCCGGTCTATCCGCGCACGGTGATGAACACGCTGCTCTATCTGCTGTTCGGCGTGAACCTGAAATTGCTGCTGGCGCTGCTGCTATCCGGCTTTTTCATGCGCAAGGGCTGGTGGACGAAGATCCTGCTGCTGCTCTTCATGCTGCCCTGGGCGATGCCGGCGCTGTCCAGCTATCTGTCCATCAACTGGATGCTGAACGGGCAATGGGGGCTGATCAACAATTTCATCTGGCAGGTGGCGCAAGTTGATGGGCCGCCCTGGCTCGACAATTCCGCCTTCGCGCTGGGTTCGGTCATTTATGGCCATATCTGGAAATGGCTGCCGTTCTGGACCCTGATCTTCCTCGCCGGGCGCATGGCCGTTCCGGTCGAACTGTATGAGGCCGCGGATGTCGATGGCGCCAGCGTCATCCAGAAATTCACGCATGTGACCCTGCCGCTGATGGCGGGGATGTACCTGGTCTGCACCATGCTCTCGACCATCTGGGCGCTGGGCGATTTCAACGCCGTGCGCTTCATCTCCGGCGGCGGGCCGGCGCTGTCGACCCATGTGCTCGCGACCTTGGGGATTCGCAACGCATTCGAACTGGGCGATCCCAAGCTGGGCATGGCGACGGTGCTGACGGCGCTGCCCTTGCTGATCCCGCTTGCGATCCTGCTGATGCGCCAGTTGCGGCGCAGCGAGGTCACGATATGACCGCACGAGGCCTCCGTCGTGCGATCGATCGCACTGGTGTGACGTTGCTGTCGACGGTGCTGCTGGTTTGGACGTTGCTGCCGATCTACAACATCCTCCGCGTGTCCATGCAGGACAAGGAGGAAGTGCTCTCTACCTCGGTCTACCCGATCGCGCCGAGCACGCATGCGTTCAGCGTCGTGTTCCACCAGGCCTTCTGGCTGCTCGAGACATTCTGGAACCAGATGGGCAACAGTTTCTTCATCGGCGTCGCTGTTGCGCTACTGGTCCTGACCATCGGGTCCCTGACCAGTTTCACCATCAGCCGGATGCGCATCCGCAGCGGCTGGATGCTGACCAATGCGGCACTGCTCACCTATGTGATCCCTTTGTCGTTCCTGGCTATCCCCTTCTACGGCATCATGGGCAAGTATGGCCTGACCAACAATCCGCTCTCGGTGATCGCGGTCGAAGTGACCTTCGCGACGCCCTATGCGATTTTTATCTTCCAGCAATACGGCGCCTCGATCCCGCTCGAACTGGACGAGGCGGCGCGCATCGACGGCGCCTCGCCGCCGCAGATTTTCTTCCGCATCTATCTGCCGCTGATGGCCCCCGCGCTGGTCGCGATCGGCACCTATGCGCTGCTGCTGTCGTGGAACGAATATCTCTATGCGTTCCTGCTGCTGTCGGGCGGCAAGGTCGTCACCGTGCCGGTGACGCTCGGCAAATTCCTGGTGGGGGACGAGGCACCCTGGAATTACCTGATGGCGGCGGCGATCTTCTACGCCATTCCGCCCTTGCTGATCTACTACGGCTTCCGCCGCAAGATGAGCG
>DASXLF010000316.1:0-1743 GCA_036496405.1 Steroidobacteraceae bacterium
CCGGGTCATCCAATACGCCGCCATCGCCGAGATCCTTCTGATTGCGTCTTCCACGGCATTGAACGCCGCGGTGCTGCAAAGCTCGCTGGATATGGCCTGGGGCGATATCGTCTCGGCCGGGTTCGTGCATACCGGATCGGCGAAGCTGATAGCGGCACTCGCCATGCTGCTCATCGCCTCATGGCGGCCGCTGGAATATCTTTCGACCCGCGCGGCGCTCGCCTTGTTGTGTATCGCCGTGATTTCCGCAGCCCTTGCCGACAGCCATGCGGTGGCACGGCTGGACGGGCGCACGGCCATGCTGGCGGCAAGTGCGCTGCATCAGATCGGGGCCGCACTCTGGCTGGGTGGCTTGCCCTGCTTTGCGCTGGCGCTGGCGAAAGTCGCGCCGGGTTCTTCGCTCGCGCTGATCGGGCAGCGCTATTCCGCCATGGCCATGGGCGGCGTTGCCATGATCGTCATCGGCGCGGTCGCCCTTTCCCTCGGTTAGATCGGCTCGCTCGACGGGTTCTATGGCACCGCCTATGGCGCCATGGCGGCGACCAAGGGCGCGCTGCTGGGCGTGCTGCTGCTGCTGGGCTTGGGCAATTTTCTCAGCATCCGGCATTTTGCCGGCGAAGCGGCGTCTTTCGGACGCGTCCGGCGTTTCGTCGGGATCGAGATCGGCATTGCCGTTGCGATCCTGATGGCGGCTGCCTCCATCACCTCGCTGCCGCCGGCAATCGACCTGGCCAATGACCGTGTGAGCTTCGGCGAGATCATGCAGCGCATGGCGCCGGTGGTGCCGCGTCTCGCCAGCCCCGATCGCGCGACGCTGGGCACGCCGGTCTCCCAGGCCGAGATCGACCGCACCTGGCAGCTGAATGCGCAAGCCTCGGTTCCCGGCGCCACCGCCTTTCCCCCGCGCAGTGCCGCGCACATCGCCTGGTCGGAATACAATCATCATTGGGCTGGCGTGATTGTGCTGCTGATCGGGCTGGTCGCGTTTGCCGAGCGCAGCGGCTATGCGCCCTGGGCCAAGCATTGGCCGCTGCTGTTCCTGCTGTTGGCCGGATTCCTGTTTTTGCGCAACGATCCCGATGCCTGGCCGTTAGGTCCCATCGGCTTCCTCGACAGCTTGCGCGATCCCGAGGTTGTGCAGCATCGCTTCTTCGTGCTGTTGACGATTGCGTTTGCTTTTTTCGAGTGGGGCGTGCGCACCGGCCGGCTGAAGCGCCAGAGTCTGGCGCTGGTCTTCCCGCTGCTGACGGTGGTGGGGGCGACATTCCTGCTGGCCCATTCCCATGCCATCAGCAATGTGAAGGATCAGCTTCTGATCGAACTGACCCATCTGCCCATGGCCGTGCTCGGCATCGTCGCCGGCTGGTCGCGCTGGCTGCAGGTGAAGGATCCCGCCGGCGACGGGCGCTGGGCCGGCTGGGTCTGGCCGGTCTGCTTCGTGCTGATCGGCCTATTGCTGCTGGATTACCGCGAAGCCTGAGTGCCAGGCGGCGGGCGTCGCTGAAGGGGACAGCGGCAGCATCGCGCCCTTGGTCGGTGGGCCCGGATCGGGCAGGCCGATATTGCGCTCGTGGGTCACGAAGGTAATGCAGCCCAGCGAGAATTCCGCGTTCCCGCTCAGCGAGACGATGGAAACCCGATCGAAGACCGGCGAGTTGGCGCTGACCATGATCTGGACGCCGATGGTGTTCCATTCGCCGGTCGAGCTGCTGCGGAAGGGCGCGCGGAGATAGGCTTGTGCGG
>DASXLF010000317.1:0-1587 GCA_036496405.1 Steroidobacteraceae bacterium
CTGCGGCGACTGGAGAACCGGCTGCAGATGCGCGCCGATCAGCAGCTGCACCAGCTGCCGAGCGACGCGCTCGAGCGCGAGCTGCTGGCGGCGGCCATGAGCCTCGACTCCTGGACGCAGCTGCGCGCGGCGATCGAGCAACACCGGCGCCATGTGGCGGTGAGCTTCCGTGCCATCGTCTTTGGCGCCAGCCAGGACGAGGCGGCCGATGCCGCGGCCGAGCCGGCGCTGCAGATCGACGATGCCGACCGGCCGACGCTGGCCGCGCGGCTGGCGCGCCTGGGGTTCGCGGACAGCGCGGTGGCCGCGCAACTGCTGGTGGATTTTCGCCAGCTGGCATTCGTACAGCGGCTCGACGTGATCGGTGCGCGGCGCATGAGTGCCGTGCTGCCGGTGCTGGTGGCGGAGGCGGCGGCCACGCCCGAGCCGCTGCCCTCGCTGCGGCGGCTGCTGCGCGTGCTCGAGGCCATCGGTGCGCGCTCAGCCTACCTGGCGTTGCTGCTGCATAACGCGCGCGCCCGCGTGCGCCTGGTCGAGCTGGCCGCGCACGGTGATTTCCTGATCGACCAGATTGCCGCGCATCCGCTGCTGCTCGATGAGCTGATCGATGAGCGCATCTTCGATGTGCCTCCGGATCGGGCCGCGCTGGCCGCGGACCTTGAGCAGCGCATGGCCGGTGCTGACCAGGACGACGGCGAGCGACTGGTGGAGCGGCTGCGGCAGTTCCAGCGCGCGGCGATCTTCCGCCTGGGGGTGGCGGACCTGCTGGCGCAGCTGCCGGTGATGCGCGTCAGCGACCGCCTGACCGATGTCGCTGAGTTGAACATCGAGCGCGTGCTCGCGCTCGCCTGGCAGCAACTCACGCCGCAGCTGGGCACTCCAATGTGCACCGAGCGGGGCGCGCGGCGGCCGGTGCGGCTGTGTGCGGTGGGCTACGGCAAGCTCGGCGGCATGGAACTGGGCTACAGCTCGGATCTCGATCTGGTATTCCTGCACGACTCACACGGCGCGCAGCAGGAAACCGAGGGCGCGCGCAGCATCGACAACCAGGTGTTCTTCGTGCGCTTCGCCCAGCGCCTGGTGCACCTTCTGAGCACGACCTCGGCGGCCGGGCGCCTGTATGAAGTGGACATGCGCCTGCGGCCCAGCGGCAAGGGCGGCCTGCTGATCACCAGCATCGATGCCTTCGCCGAGTACCAGCGCAGCGAGGCCTGGACCTGGGAGCATCAGGCGCTGCTGCACGCGCGCAGTGTGGCCGGCGCGCTCGAGCTGCGCGCGCGCTTCGAGGCGACCCGGCTTGAGATTCTGGCCCGGCACGTGCGCCGGCCGAGCCTGCGCCAGGAGGTCAGCCACATGCGCAACCGCATGCGCAACGAGCTATCGCGTGCCGGCCCGGGACAGTTTGATCTAAAGCAGGATCCCGGCGGCGTGGCCGATATCGAGTTCCTGGCGCAGTACTGGGCGTTGAGCTGGGCACATGACCATCCGCCGGTGGCGATGTACTCGGACACCATTCGGCAGCTCGAGTCGGTGGCGTCGGCCGATCTGGTGCCACACGACCGGATCGATACCCTGACGCGGGCCTAC
>DASXLF010000318.1:0-1661 GCA_036496405.1 Steroidobacteraceae bacterium
CCCGCCATCGCACACGAGCAGGACCTCGCCTCACTCTATCCAAAACCCGACGCGGTGCCGGGCCACGCCTGGGCCATGACCATCGACCTGGATGCCTGCATCGGCTGCAACGCCTGCACCGTCGCCTGCCAGGCGGAGAACAACATCCCCGTGGTGGGCGCCGATCAGGTCGCGCTCGGACGCGTCATGCACTGGATCCGGGTCGACCACTATGACGCGGCGCCGAAGGAGGCAGCGAGCGCCAGCGGCGTGTTCCAGCCTGTGCCCTGCATGCATTGCGAGAACGCGCCTTGCGAGATCGTCTGCCCGGTCGGGGCCACCGTGCACGACAGCGAGGGCCTGAACGTCCAGGTCTACAACCGTTGCGTGGGCACGCGGTTCTGCTCCAACAATTGCCCGTACAAGGTGCGGCGATTCAACTTCCTGCAATACAGCGACGAAGACACCGCCGCATTCGCGGCGCAGCACAACCCCGACGTGACCGTGCGCGTACGCGGCGTGATGGAGAAATGCACCTACTGTGTCCAGCGGATTTCGCACGCGCGGCTGATGTCCGAGAAATCCGGCCGGCCGCTCGTGGACGGCGATGTGGTCACGGCGTGCCAATCGGCCTGCCCGACGGCCGCGATCCACTTCGGCGACCTGGCCGACCCAGCCAGCGACGTGGCGCGCACCAAGGCATCTCCGCGGAACTACACCCTCTTGGGCGAGCTGAATACGCGCCCGCGAACGACCTACCTCGCGCGCATCGTGCGCGACAAGGGTGCGGCATGAGCGACGCCGCTTCCGTGCTGCATGGGCGCTGGGGCTACGCCAGCATCACCGACCACATAGCGGACCGCGTGCTGGCGCAGCCACCCGGGCTGTCGTGGCGGCTCGCGTTCTGGGGCACGTTCTGCGGCATGCTGGCCTTCGGTATCGCCATCGCCCACTTGCTGCGCACCGGCGTCGGCATCTGGGGTGTCAACATTCCGGTCGGTTGGGGCTTTGCGATCGCCAACTGCGTATGGTGGATCGGCATCGGCCATGCAGGCACCTTCATCTCGGCCGTGCTGTTGCTGCTGCGACTGAAGTGGCGCACCTCCATCAACCGCTTTGCCGAGGCGATGACGCTCTTCGCCGCGACGATGGCTTCGTTGTTTCCGCTGCTGCACCTGGGTCGCGCATGGAAGGCCTACTGGCTCGCGCCCTATCCCGACCACATGGGCCTGTGGCCCCAATGGTGCAGCCCGTTGGTCTGGGACTTCTTTGCGATCGCGACCTACATCATCGTGTCCTTCCTCTTCTGGTACCTGGGCATGATCCCGGACCTCGCGACGCTGCGCGACCGCGCATCCGGGCGCGTCCGGCGCTGGGTGTTCGCGCTCGGTGCACTCGGCTGGCGCGGCGAGGTCCGGCAATGGATGCATCACGAACGCGCCTACTTGCTGCTGGCCGGGCTGGCGACGCCGCTCGTGGTCTCGGTGCATTCGGTGGTGTCGCTCGACTTCGCCATCGCGCACACGCCGGGCTGGCACTCCACGCTCTTCCCGCCCTACTTCGTCGCCGGCGCCCTGTTCTCAGGCTTTGCGATGGTGCTGACTCTGGCAATCCCGCTGCGGCGCGCCTTCGAGCTCGAGAACTTCATCACGGAAGTCCATCTTGATCATGCGGCCAAGGTG
>DASXLF010000319.1:0-6403 GCA_036496405.1 Steroidobacteraceae bacterium
CTGGCTGGCCGTCTGCGCCCTCGCTCTCGGCGAGCTGGCCTACGTCGACCGGGCGCTGGTCGACTACGTCCAGCACGACGCCAACGTCGTCGGCTGGTCACCGCGCCGCCGACCCGGCGAACGCTCCGGCGGGGAGCCGCAGGCCGCGCGCGCCGCCCGCGACCGCGAGCGCCATCTCGAGCGCCCCCGGCTGTGGGCGCGCACGCTGCTCGAGCGCGCGCCGCACATCGCGCCGCTCGGCATCGAGGTAGTAGCGCAGAATCGCGCAACCCATGCTGACATTAGCAGCGACACGCGTGAGCTCGTAGCGCCGCATGCCCAGCCGCTCGGGCCAGAAGGGCATGACCTGCATGAGTCCGACGGCCCCGGCGCTGGAAACAGCCCAGGGATCGAAGCGGCTTTCGACCTCGAGCACCGCCATCACCAGTCCCGCCGGCAATACCGAGGCGCCGCTGCGATGGGTCTCGCAGTACACGGTGCGCAGGATCTCCAGCCGCTCGCTTTCATTCTTGACGTAGCGCCGCAGCCTTGGTTCCATCAGCTTGTACCACACCGCGGAGTCGTACTGATCGTTGAAACACTGGGCCTGCGTGATGGCCTTCTGCACCACCGCCTGCAGTTCCGGATCCTGTTGCGCCGGAGCGCCCATGGCCGGGGCGCCGACCAGCGTCAGCCACAACAGGGCAAGCGCGCGCAGCGGCGCGCGGCTAAAGCTGCAATCGCGAACGAACGAACTCGAGCGCTTCATGCTGGGGAAAATCCTCGCTTTCGCTCGCGCGGCGGTGACGGTACTCGAGCGTGCCGGCCTTGAGTCCGCGCTCGCCAATAACGATGCGGTGCGGGATGCCGAGCAATTCTGCGTCCGCAAATTTGACTCCCGGCCGCGCATCGCGGTCATCGTAAAGCACCTCAATACCTGCCGCGAGCAGCTGCGCGTACAACGCGTCCGCTGCGGTTCGCACCTGCACGGACTTATCCATGTTGAGCGGCACCAGCACCACATGGAAGGGCGCAATGGGGTCCGGCCAGATGATCCCGCGCTCATCGTGATTTTGTTCGATCGCGGCAGCAACGATGCGCGTCACACCTATGCCATAGCAGCCCATGAACATCTGCACCGGCATGCCGGCCTCGTCGAGCACCGTGGCATTCATCGATGCTGAGTATTTGCAGCCCAGCTGGAAGATATGACCCACTTCTATGCCGCGCACGACGCTGAGTTTGCCGTGCCCCGACGGGCTCGGGTCGCCTGGCACGACGTTGCGCAGGTCGGCGCCCGCTGGCTCGGGCAAATCGCGGACCCAATTCACCCCTTGCCAGTGCCAGTCCCGTTCGTTGGCGCCGCAAATGAAATCCGCGCTCGTCAGTGCCGCATGATCGGCATAGATGCGTAAGCCCTGAAGACCCAGCGGACCGATGGATCCGGGCTCGCACCCACACGCGGCTTTTACTTCGGCGGCGCTGGCCATCCGCAACGGCGTGGCCACACCGCTCAGGCGCTGGGCCTTGACGGCGTTGAGTTCATGATCGCCTCGCAGCACCAGCGCCACCGGCCCATTGCCGCTGCCGGCAACGATCAGAGTCTTGAGACATTGGCCAGCGGGTACTCGCAGTAATGCGCTGAGCTCAGCGATGGTGCGCACACCGGGCGTGGACACCCGTTCCAGCGCCGCCATCGGCGCGGGGCGCGCGGCCGCGGGCGGCAGCGCCGTGGCCAGCTCGACGTTGGCGGCGAAATCGTCCGCGTCCGAGACCGCGATCGCATCTTCGCCCGAGTCGGCCAATACCTGGAATTCCTCGGATGCGCTGCCGCCGATGGCGCCGGTGTCAGCGTGCACGATGCGAAAATTCAATTGCATGCGCTCGAACATGCGCGTGTAGGCGGCGCGCATCGCGGCATAGCCCTGTGAGAGCGAGTGTTCACTGGCATGAAATGAATAGGCATCCTTCATGATGAATTCGCGGCCACGCATGACGCCGAAGCGCGGTCGAATCTCATCGCGGAACTTGAGCTGGATCTGGTAGAAATTGACCGGCAACTGCCGGTAGCTCTTGAGTTCGCGGCGCGCGATATCGGTGATGACCTCTTCGTGCGTCGGGCCAATGACGAAGTCGCGATCGTGGCGGTCCTTGAGGCGCAGCAGTTCCGGCCCATACTGACTCCAGCGCCCCGACTCCTGCCAGAGCTCAGCCGGCTGGACCGCGCTCAGCAGCACTTCCAGAGCGCCGGCGCGGTTCATCTCCTCGCGAATGATGGCTTCCACTTTGCGCAGGGTCCGCAACCCCATGGGCAGCCAGTTGTAGATGCCGGCGGCCAGGCGCCGAATCAGTCCGGCACGCAGCATGAGCTGGTGGCTGATGACCTCGGCCTCCGATGGGGTTTCCTTGATGGTATTGATCGGGTAGCGGGATAGACGCATGAATCGGCGGTGCGCTCACGGTGGTATTAAGCCGTTAATCCTAACAGGCCTGTTGCCTTACGCCGCAAGCGACCTATGATGCCGCCACATGGATCCAGACAGCCTGCCCGTGCGTACCCAATCGCGCGGCATCTACCTGCTACCCAATCTGCTGACCACCGGCTGCCTGTTTTCCGGTTTCTACGCCATTGTCGCCGCCATCGACGGCAACTTCGAACGTGCCGGCATCGCGGTATTCATCGCCATGGTCTTCGATGGCCTGGACGGACGCGTGGCGCGATTGACCAGCACCGAGACCGCATTCGGCAAGGAATACGACAGTCTGGCCGACATGGTGGCCTTCGGCCTGGCGCCGGCCATCGTTTCCTATCAGTGGGGCATCGCCCGGATTGCCGAGTATGGCAACCTCTGGTATCGCTTTGGCTGGCTGGCCGCATTCTTCTATGCCGTGGCGTGTGCTCTGCGGCTGGCCAAGTTCAATGTGCGCGTGGGGGGGGACAAGCGCTATTTCGAGGGACTGCCATGCCCCTCGGCGGCCGCCATCGTGTCGGCGTTCCTGTGGGGCTCCAGTGAGTGGCGGGAACCGGGCCTGCCAGGATTGATACTGGCGTTCTCCATCACGGCGGCGGCCGGCGCCCTCATGGTCAGCCGGTTCAGTTATTCAAGCTTCAAGGGCTTCGATCTGACGCGTCCCGTGCGCTTCATCTGGCTGGTAGGCGTGGCCCTGGGATTCATCGTCATCGCGCCGGATCCGCCGGCGGTACTGCTGGCCATATTCGGCGGTTACGCGCTGTGGTCACCTGCCGTGTGGCTGTGGCGGCGGGCGCGCCGCTCGCGGCGCAAGGAGCGCCTCGAATGAGCCGGCGTGAGCAGTACCTGGAGGCGTTGGGCGTGGACCTGTGGCATTCACGGGCGGCAGTGGCGATGCCGGGGGCAATGGCAGCAGCAACAGCGACGGCGGCCGGACCCGCGACCACGGAGTTGGCCGGCTGGCAGCCGCTGCGGGCTGAAGTCAGCGTCTGCACGCGCTGCGAGCTCAGCAAAGGGCGCACCCAGACGGTATTCGGAGTGGGCGATACGCAGGCCGAGTTGCTGGTGATTGGCGAAGCCCCAGGGGCCGAAGAAGACCGTCAGGGAGAGCCGTTCGTCGGCCGTGCCGGACAGCTGCTCAATTCCATGTTGCGGGCCATGGGCAATCCGCGCGAGCGGGTCTACATCGCCAACGTATTAAAGTGCCGGCCGCCTGGAAATCGCGATCCACGACCCGAGGAGGTTGCCAGCTGCCGTCCTTTTCTGCAGCGCCAGATCGAGCTGCTGCAGCCGTTGCTGATTCTGGCGGTTGGGCGTATCGCCGCACAGCATCTGCTGCAAACGGACACGCCGATCGGGCGGCTGCGCGGCCAGGTGCATCGATGGGGCGCACGCGCTACACCAGTGATCGTGACCTATCATCCGGCTTATCTGCTGCGCAGCCCGGGCGAGAAGCGCAAGGCATGGATCGATCTGAAATTCGCGCGCGCCGAACTTGCACGTTTGCGCTCGCCGGCGCTCGCACCCGTGTCCGCCTGAGCACTCGCCGCGACCGCCATGGCTGCCGTAAGACAAGACGCTATCGGATTGCCGGAGGTGACGATTCGTAGCATGCGCGAAACCGATGTTGCCGAAGTGGTGCGCATCGAGCGTATCTCCTACGCTTTTCCCTGGACCGAGGGCATTTTTCGTGACTGCCTGCGCGTGAATTATTACTGCCGCGTGGCGGAAATCGGTGGCCTGGTCATCGGCCACGCGGTCATGAGTCTGGGCGCCGCCGAGGCGCACCTGCTCAACGTCTGTGTCGAGGAGCACTACCGCTGTCGCGGCATAGGCGCCGGATTACTCAAGCACTTGATACGGGCCGCGGCCGCGGCCGGGGCCGGCGAGGCGTTTCTTGAGGCGCGGCCCTCCAACCTGTCGGCGATCCGGTTGTATCAGTCCCTGGGTTTTGCACAAATCGGCGTCCGGCGCGGTTACTACCAGGCGGTTGGCGGGCGCGAGGATGCCATCGTACTCAAGCGGCGCATCGACTAGATTCCGCAGCGCCAACGCATGACTACGCTCGAGCAGGAAATCGCGCGGCGGCGCACTTTTGCGATCATCTCGCATCCCGATGCCGGCAAGACCACGCTGACCGAGAAGCTGCTGCTGTTCGGTGGCGCCATCACCATGGCCGGGACCGTCAAGGGGCGCAAGGCTGCGCGCCACGCGACCTCGGACTGGATGCGGCTGGAGCAACAGCGCGGCATCTCCGTGACCAGCTCGGTCATGCAGTTCCCGTACCGTGAGCATGTGGTGAATCTGCTCGATACCCCCGGGCACGAGGATTTTTCGGAAGACACTTACCGCACGCTCACGGCGGTGGATTCGGCGCTGATGGTCATCGATTGCGGCAAAGGAGTGGAAGAGCGCACGGTCAAGCTGATGGAGGTCTGCCGGCTGCGCGACACGCCGATCATGACTTTCATCAACAAGCTGGACCGCGATGGCCGCGCTCCGATCGAATTGCTGGATGAAATCGAGCGCGTGCTGAAGATCCAGACCGCCCCCATCACCTGGCCGATCGGCATGGGCCGTGAGCTCAAAGGCATCTATCACCTGTTGGAGGACCGCATCTACGTCTATGAGGCAGCCGAGCGTGGCCGCGTCGGCGATAACCGGATGATCGAGGGATTGCATTCGGCCCAGGCGTGCGCGCTGCTGGCGGACCAGGCCGAAGCCTTCATCGCCGAGGTCGAACTGGTGCGCGGGGCCACCGCGGCATTTGACCGCGAGGCCTACCGTGCCGGTCGTCAGAGCCCGGTGTTCTTCGGCTCGGCGATCAGTAATTTCGGCGTCGAGGAATTGCTGCGTGCCTTTGTCAGCGAGTCCCCCGGGCCGCTGCCGCGCGCCTGTCGCGAGCGCACGGTGCTGCCCGCGGAGCCAAAGCTGACCGGTTTTGTGTTCAAGATTCAGGCCAACATGGATCCGGGCCATCGCGATCGCATCGCCTTTCTGCGCCTGTGTTCCGGGCGATACCAGCGCGGCATGCGCGTGCGCCATGTGCGGCTGAACAAGGAGATGAAGATTGCCGATGCCCTGACCTTCATGGCGGCCGATCGCTCACAGGCCGAAGAGGCCTACGCGGGGGACATCATCGGCCTGCACAATCACGGCACCATCAACATCGGCGACAGCTTCAGCGAGGGCGAGCTGTTGCATTTCACCGGCGTGCCGAATTTCGCGCCCGAAATCTTCCGGCGCGCGGTGCTCAAGTATCCGCTGCGCATGAAAGCGCTGGGCAAAGGGCTCGATCAGCTGTGTCAGGAGGGGGCGACCCAATTGTTCCGGCCGTTGCGCAACAACGATCTGATCCTGGGGGCGGTCGGGCCACTGCAGTTTGAAGTGGTCGCGTTCCGACTGCAGGATGAGTACGGTGTGCAATGCGTTTTCGACACCATCGCGGTGCACACGGCGCGCTGGGTGACGGCGCAGGATCCGCGCAAGCTCGAGGAATTTCGTGTGCGCGCCTATGATCAGCTGGCGCTGGATCACGACGGTGAACTGGTTTACCTCGCAAGCTCGCGCGTGAACCTGCAACTCACCGTCGAACGCTGGCCCGACATTCAGTTTCACGCGACGCGCGATCATCAGGGCGAATGAGGAGCGGACATGTGACAGCCAATCGCGCCTCGCAATGGGCCTGGGCGTTGACCGCCTGGGCAAATCATGCCTTTATCACCACGGTCCTGGTCGGACTGTTTCCGATCTTCTTCGACAAATACTGGGCTACGGGCTTGCCCGGCACCAGCTCCACCTTTTATCTCGGGCTCACCAATTCCAGCGCCAGCTTCATAGTCATGCTGCTTGCGCCGTGGCTGGGTGCACTGGCCGATCAGCACGGACACAAGCGGCGCTGGTTCGGCGCCTGTACCGCGCTCGGCGCGTTGGCGACCGCGTTGCTGGTTCCG
>DASXLF010000320.1:0-13143 GCA_036496405.1 Steroidobacteraceae bacterium
GCTTCGGCGGCAAGGCGGCCATCGAGCAGTTCACCGAAACGCGCTGGATCACCATCCAGAGCACGCCACGCCACTATCCGTTCTGAACCGGCAGCGCCGCGGGCGAGACCAGCTGCAGGTGATGTCCGTCCGGATCCACCAGTGCACGGTGCGAGCGCGCACCGGCAATACCCGGCAGCGCCTGTTCGGTCTCAAAGATCAGCCGCGTGGCGGCGATGTCATTGTTGTTCAACACCAGCGGGCGGCCGCGCGCGGCGCCGCGATAGCACAGCAACTCCAAGTGCGCCACGCCTTGCTCGAGCGTCCAGGCGCTCACCTCCACCTCCGGTGCCGACAACCCATCCAGTCGCGCCTGCTCGACGCCCTGGTTGAGCGTGTGGCCGCCGGGGCTCAGCCCCAGCGCGGCATAAAAAGCGCTGCTGCGATCGCTATCGGCCACACTGATCGCCGAATGATCGATGCCCAGGTAGACGGCGCTGGCGCGCGTCGGCTTCCACACCGCCGGCACGTGGTCAGGCGCAAACGCCAGCAGCTCCAGCGGATGACCATCGGGATCGCGGAACTTGAAGGCGCTGACGCCGCCGGATGATGCCGGCAGACTCTCCGGCCCTCGGGTGGAGATCGCGGTCCAGCCCTTGACGCGCGATAGCCGAGCGAACGCGGTCTCCATGTCGCTCACGACGATGGCGAAATGCTGGAACCACAGATCCGAGGCCAGCGACAACGGCGGATACGGCTGGCCCGGCCGGTCGAACTGCAGCAGCTCGATCAGTTCGTAACCCAATTGCAGTGTCATGCGCTGCGCACCGCCGGTCACACCCATGAGCGCTTGAAAGTCGCCGCCGGACACGTGCTGTGCGCCCAGCGCGCGGCACTCGAATGCCTGCTGGTAGAACACGGCCAGGCGGCCGATGTTGCCGGTGGTCAGACTGAAACGCAGCAGCCTGTGCAGACGTGGCGTATCGACAGCACTCACGGCCAGCGCGCGCCGCGGCGATTGAGGAAAATCGCATACAGCGTGTGCGAGCCGCCGATGAACAGCCGGTTCTTGAGCAGGCCGCCGAAGGTGAGATTGGACACGCGATACGGCACCCGCAGCTTGCCGAGCAAACGCCCGCTGGGATCGATGCAATGCACGCCGTCGCCCGCGCTCGACCAGACATTGCCATCCTCATCCACGCACAGGCCGTCGGCGTAGCCGGGATCGATCTTGTGAAAAATATCGCCGCCGCTGAGTCTGCCGTTGGCGGCCACATCGAACACGCGGATGTACTGCCGGGGCTGATCTGCGGTCTGATCGCCGGTCTCGGCCACGTACAGCCGGCGCTCGTCGGGCGAAAACGCGAGGCCATTGGGACCGTCAAAATCCCCGGCGGCGATGCTGATGCGGCCGCTGTCGGGATTGAAGCAGTACAGCGCCGGCGGCTGCTCGGAGCGCTGGCGGCCGCCTTCGTAATCGTTCTGAATGCCATACAACGGATCGGTGAACCACACGGTGCCGTCGGACTTGACGGCGACATCGTTGGGCGAGTTCAGGCGCCGCCCGTCGTGGCGGTCCACCAGCCGCGTCACGCTGCCGTCCAGTTCGGTGCGAAACAGACAACGCTCGCGGTGCGAGCAGGAAATCAGGCGCCCCTGCCGGTCACGCGACTGGCCGTTGCCGTAGCCCGAGGGACTGCGGTACACCGACACGCCGACGCCCTCGATCCAGCGCATGGTGCGATCGCGCGGCAGATCCTGGAACAGCAGGCATTGCGCATCACCCATCCACACCAGACCCTCGATCCAGCGAAAGCCGCTGGCCAGGGTCTCCAGCTCGGCATTGTCCAGCAGGTAGTGGGCGAACTTCGGATCACGAATGTCGGCCTGCGGCATGAGCTCAGCCCCAGGCACACGGTGAGGCCGGTGCGCGCGCATCATCGAGCTGTATGACCATCAGCACCGCGGGCGCATCGCCGAGCGTGCCGGACAGATGGCCGCGACGTCCGCGCACCTCGCGGCAATGCTGGTCGCCACCGAAAGAAAATTCGCCCGCGCCCATCTCGACTCGCGTGCCGTCCATCGATTCCACGAACCAGCGTCCCGACAAGGGCACGATCCACTGCGGCTTGGGGTTCTCATGCCAGGTGCCCACCCAGCCCACGGGCTGCACCGTCACCAGCACGCTCATGGCGCCGCTGATCTTCGCGCCCTGCCACTGCGGGGCGGCCGGCGGCTGCATGGATTTGAGCTGGAAGTCACTCAGGGCGCACTGCTGCTGGTGACTGACGCCGTCGCCATCGGTCCACAGATGCCAGTAGTGCACCACGGGAGGCGCGCTCACAGCCGCGCTCCAGTATCTGTCGATGCCGCGTAGGGGCGACTGGAAGCCAGCGGATGGGCCCAGAATCGCCGCACGCCGGCGGCATCGCTGCCGAAGGCCAGCAGCAGAAAGCCCCCGGCGAGGGCAAAGTTCTTGAGGAAATCCCAAAACACCTCGCGCCCGGCGCTCGGACCGCGCAGGCGAAAATCCGGCGCCTTCCAGAATGGTTTCCACAGCAGCGCGGTCAGCAGGCAATAGCCGGCGAGAATGACTGCGGCCAGACGGTCGAACACACCCGTCAGTATGGCCAGCGACATGGTCACCTCGATGCCGAAGCCGAGCACGATCAGCACCGTTGCCAGCGAGCGGGACGGTATGGTCTGCCGGCACTGCTCGACGGCCTGACGCGCGTTGAGGATTTTATCGAGCGCGCTGAATGGCAGAAACAGCGCCACCAGCAGGCAGCGCACCGCGAGGACTATCCAAATGCTCGACAAGGCGCGCCTCCAAGCAGCGATAATCCGGTGGCCAGTGTAACGCTTACGCCGCCCAGGAGTGATCCCGTGACTACAGTGCAATCCACCGCTCCCCCGGTTGCCATCCACAAGCTCCTGAGCGGCCAGAAAGCCCTCGTGACCGGCGCCAATTCCGGTATCGGCCGCGGCGTGGCCATTGGCCTCGCGCAGGCCGGGGCTGACGTGGTGGTCAACTACGTCAGCGGCGATGAGGCGGCCAACGCGGTGGTGGAACGAATCCGGCAATTGGGCGTCAACAGCTTTGCGCACAAGGCCGACGTGTCATCGGAAACCCAGGTGGCCGAGATGTTCGCCGCCATGCGAGCGAGCTTCGGCACCGTCGACATCCTGGTCAACAACGCCGGCCTGCAGCGTGACTCCGCGCTCACCACCATGAGCCTGGACTATTGGAACACGGTATTGAATGTGAACCTCACCGGCCAGTTTCTGTGCGCACGCGAGGCCATCCGCGAGTTTCTTCGACGCGGCGTGGTCCCGGCCGTGTCATGCGCGGCCGGTAAGATCATCTGCATGAGCTCGGTGCACCAGCAGATCCCCTGGGGCGGTCATGCGAATTACGCCTCCTCCAAGGGCGGCATCAAGATGCTGATGGAAAGCATGGCGCAGGAATTCGCACCCCAGCGCATCCGCATCAATGCCATCGCGCCCGGCGCCATCCGCACCCCCATCAATACCAGCGCCTGGGATACCCCGGAAGCTTATACGGCACTGATGACCCTGGTCCCGTACGGGCGCATCGGCGAGCCGGAGGACATTGCGCGCGCGGCCGTGTGGCTGGCCTCGGATCAATCCGACTACGTGGTCGGCACCACGCTGTTCGTCGACGGCGGCATGACGCTCTACCCGGGCTTCGCCACCGGCGGGTGACATGAGCGATGCGCACTACGATCTGATCGTCATTGGCAGTGGTCCAGGCGGGGCCTCGCTGGCCCACCGCCTGGCGCCCACCGGCAAACGCATCCTGCTGCTCGAGCGCGGCGATTATCTGCGGCGCACGAGGGCCAACTGGGATGCGCAGACGGTATTCGTGGATGGCGCCTATCAGGCCAGCGAGACCTGGTACGGTGCTGACGGCCGCCGTTTTCATCCGGGGCTGCACTACTACGTGGGCGGCAATTCCAAAGTTTACGGCGCGGCACTGCTGCGACTGCGCGCGCGCGATTTCGAGCAGATCCGCCACGCCGACGGTCTGTCACCGGCATGGCCACTGACCTACGGCGATTTTGAGCCCTACTACGCCGCCGCCGAGCAGCTGTTTCACGTTCATGGGCAACGCGGTGAAGACCCGAACGAGCCGCCCGCGAGCACTCCATTTCCGTATCCGGCGGTCTCTCACGAGCCGGCCATACAGGCGCTCAGCGATCGCCTGGCGCGCAGCGGCCTGCATCCGTTCCATCTGCCGCTGGGCATATTGCTGGAGGAGAAGGACGGTCAGCCTACGCCCGGCAGCATCTGCATACGCTGCGATGCCTTCGATGGCTTTCCCTGTCCGGTGAACGGCAAGGCCGATGCCCAGGTCATGTGCGTGGATCCGGCACTCAAGGCGCACCCGAACCTGACTCTGCTGACCGGCGCCTACGTGACGCGGCTCGCCACCGACGCCGGCGGCCGCAGCGTCTCCGCAGTGGAGGTGCTGCGCGATGGCCGCAGCGAGCAGTACTCGGCCGACATCGTCGTGGTGGCCTGCGGAGCGCTGTCCTCGGCCTTACTGCTGCTGCGCTCGGCCAACGACAGTCACGCCAAGGGTCTGGCCAATCGTTCCGGCCAGGTCGGCCGCAACTACATGCGCCACAATCAGTCGGTGCTCATGGCGCTCATGCGCGAACCCAACAACACGGTGTTTCAGAAGACCCTGGCCGTGAGCGACTACTACTTCGGCGCCGACGACTGGGCGTATCCGCTGGGGCTGATTCAGATGTGCGCCACCGCGCACGGCGCCGAGATTCGCGGCGAGGCGCTGCCGGAGTGGTTGGAATGGCTGCCGAAGATGCCGTTCGATGTCATGGCGCGCCACGCCACCGCGTTCTGGCTGTCGAGCGAGGATCTGCCACATCCCGACAATCGCATTTACTACGACGGCGAACGCGTGGTGCTCGATGTCACCGAGGGCAACATGGAAGCCCACCGCCGCCTGCGAAAAAAACTGCAGCAGATGCTCAGCGACACCGGCGCGCATCCCACGTTGCTGGAACGCAGCCTGTACCTGGGCAAGGACATTCCCATCGGCGGCACCGCGCACCAGGCCGGTACCGCGCGCTTCGGGCGCGATCCGCTCACCTCGGTGCTGGACCTGGACTGCAAGGCGCACGATCTGGACAATCTCTACCTCACCGACGCGAGCTTCTTTCCCTCCATCGGCGCGGTGAATCCCACCCTGACCATCATCGCCAACGCGCTGCGCGTGGCCGACCGGATCAGGCAACGCCTGGGTTGAAGCCCGACACCTGGTGACCATCGTGGTCGCGCAGTCGCAGCATGGCGAAGGCAGCGATCAGTGTCAGTCCGGCGGCCAGCAGAAACGCGAGCGAGAAGTCGCGATGCTCGAGTGTGCGGCCCGCGGACGACAGCGACAGCGATGCGGCGGCGAGACTGATGCCAAAACTCATCGACAGGCGCTGCGCGAACAGCGTCACGCTGTTGCTGCGTCCCATATCGGCGTGTTCGATGTCGGCCAGGCCCAGCGCGCCGATGCTGGAGAACACCGCCGAGCGGATGGTGCCGAAGAGGAATATGTAGCTGGCCAGCAAGGGGATGGGCGAGGAAACACGAAATTGCGTAAAGCCGGCCAGCATGACGCTGGCCGCCGCGCAGGCCCAGAACAATGCGCGCCGGAAGCCGAAGCGCGCCAGCACAAACGAGATGCACGGGCGCACCACGAAAGTACCCGCGGACACCAGGAAAGTCAGCAGTCCGGAGTGAAAGGCGGTGTAACCGAACTGCAGCTGCAACAGGGTGGGCAGCAGAATCTGAGTCGAGAACAGCCCCGCCCGGGCGACAAAACCGGCCAGGATCGCCACCGAGAAACTGCGGATGCGAAACAGCGCCGGGTCGATCACCGGCGCAATGCGTCGGCGCGCGTGGCCGGCATACAGCCCGGCACACACCGCCACCAGCACGGCCAGCGCCACCAGCGCCGGTGCCGGCAGCAGTTGATGTCCCAGCGACTCGATGAGCGCCTGCAAGGCCGCCGCGGCGGTGCCCACCAGCAGAAATCCCGGCCAGTCGAAGCGTGACTGGGGCATGGGCGGGCTGGACGGAATGAAGCGCCAGGCCATGATGAGCCCCACCATGCCGATGGGCACATTGATGAAGAAATTCCAGCGCCACGAGGCATAGGTGGTGATGAAGCCGCCGATCACCGGTCCGAGCGTCGGACCGACGATGCCCGGCAGCAGCATGTAGTTCATCACCGAGACCAGCGCCCGCTTCTCCACCCCGCGCGTCAGGATGAGGCGCCCGACCGGCGCCATCATGGCCCCGCCCGTGCCCTGCACGAAGCGGCCCATCACCAGCCAGACGATGGAGTGCGACAGACCGCAGATCAGCGATCCGGTCACGAACACCAGGATGGAGGCGCAGTACACGCGCCGCGCGCCGAAGCGATCGGCCACCCAGCCGCTGATCGGAATCAGGATGGCGAGCGCAATCAGGTACGCGGTGACCGCGACGCTGAGCCGCAGCGGCGACTCGCCCAGGTCGGCCGCCATCTGCGGCAATGAAGTCAGGATGACGGCGGCGTCGAACCCCTCCATGAACAGCGCGCCGGCGACGGTCAGCGCCACGCGGCGCGGAGCGGCGTGGGTGGGCGGGCGCGTCGTGGCTTCCGGCGGGGGCTGGCTCATCGATGCCCGTCATTATGGGCGAGAAGCGGCGGGACCGGCGCGCGATTGCGGCCGCTAGGACAGCGGGCTGGAATTACTCAATACGCGCGTGAGCGTGGCGGCATCCACCGGCTTGGTCAGGTGCACGTCGATACCGGCCTCGCGTGCATGCTCCTTGTCCTCTTCCTGCCCCCAACCCGACAGTGCCACCAGCGTGGGACAGTGCGCGCCGCACTGCAGCCGCGCCCGGCGCGCCACCTCATAACCATCCACGTCCGGCAGGCCGATGTCGAGCAGCACCACGTCGGGCTTGAATTGTGTTATTTCGCGCAGTGCATCGGCGCCGCGATAGACGCTCTTGACGGTATGCCCGGAGATGGTCAGCAGCGCACACAGACTATCGGCGGCATCGATGTTGTCGTCGACGATCAGCACCCGCCGCGCGGTGGCGGCCGGCGACAGATCGGCCTCCGTCTCCGCCGCCGCTCGCGGCAATTCATTGGCGCTCAACGGCAGACGTATGGTGAATTCCGCGCCCTGCCCCAGCCCGCGGCTCGAGACGCTGATGGTGCCGCGATGCATTTCAATCAGCTTCTTACTCAGCGCCAGTCCAATCCCCAGTCCGCCCTGAGCGCGTCGGCCGCCGCCGTCGGCCTGCACGAACATCTCGAAGATCTTTGCGGTCATGCCGGGCGCTATGCCGATGCCGTCATCCTTCACCGTAATGACGGCGTCGCTGCCTTCGCGGCTGGCGCGCAGCAGCACATGACCGCCCGGGCGGGTGTACTTGGCCGCGTTCTCGATAACGTTGAAGATCGCCTGGGAGATGCGGATGCGATCGGCCACGATCAGCAGCGGATCGTCGGGCAGCTTGACCACGAACTCGTGCTCGCGCGCTTCCATGGCGGCCTGCGCGGCTTCAGCCACGCTCGCGATCACCCCAGCCAGGCTTTCGCTGTGCGGCTGCAGCTCGATCTTGCCTTTGGTGATGCGCGACATCTCCAGCAGATCGTCGATCAGCCGCGTCATGTGCGCGGCCTGGCGCTCGATCATGTCGCGCGCCTGGGTCAGTCTCACATCGTCGGACTTGAGCTTCTTGAGCACATAGGCGGCGGCTCGAATCGGTGCCAGCGGATTGCGCAGCTCGTGCGCGAGGGTTGCCAGAAACTCGTCCTTGCGCCGGTCGGCTTCGCGCAAACGGTCATTCACCTGGCGCACATACTCGGCGGCCTCGGCCAGCGCCGCGTGATGTTTCGCCAGGCTCAGATCGGTGATGACCGCGCAGCAACAGCGCACGCCCTGCACGCTCAATGAACTTAGCGATACCTGTACCGGTAATGGCTCGCCCTCACGGCCGCGCAGATCGAAGTCCCCGGAGACGAAGCCGTCGCGGCATTGCCGCAGCAACTGTTCGAATCGCGCCGCCTCTGCCGGCAGCAGCCAGCTGGCCAGGCGCGTGCCCGCGAGTTTTTCCGGCGAGGTTCCGAGCAGCGTGCCCAATCGCGGGTTGCTGTAGAGAATGATGCCGTCCTCGCTGAGGGTTGCCGCGCCCTCATTCATCGATTCCACTAGGGTGCGATAGGGATGATCCGAGCCCTCGAGCGTGAACACCCGATCGCCGTCGGCGCCACTGACCACCACGGCATCGATGTCGCCTTGACGGATGGCCTGGATGACGCCCTCGGCCTCGGCCAGCCGTTCGCGCAATTCGGCGTTCTCGTGCTCCAGGGTGCGCGTGGGCTCCAGCACGCTCATACCGCGCCGTTTGCCTCATTGGGGATCAGGCCAAGACTGAAGGCGACGCTGGCGATATCGGCGATGGTGCCGATGATCTTCCGCCGCGGCAGCGGCGCATCACGCGCCAGGGTGGGCACGGCGACCACCTGCGCATCGGCCGCGATCGCCGGTTGCTGGTAAATGTCGATGATTTCCACCTGGCAGTGCTGGCCGTACGCGGCGCGCAGGCGCTGCAGATCGGCGATGGCGCGAGTGGAGCGCGGACCCATGCCAGCCACGAACAGCCGCAACTTCACCGGCTCGGTGCTGCTGGCGCCAGCCAAAGCCGCCTCGAACGCCGCGGTACTGGAGCTAATCCGAGTCACGCCGCGCTCGGGCTAGCCCACCCGCCGGATGTCGAGGCCAACCAGTACGCGTTCGGTATTGGAGAGGTCACCGATGATCTTCCTGACCGGTTCGGGCAGCTTTCGCACCAGCGTGGGTATGGCAAGAATCTGATCTCCTTGCGCCAAGGCAGGAGTCTGCAGCAGGTCGACGATCTCGATATCGTATTGACCTGTCAGATATTCCTCACAGATCCTCTTCAGATTCGCGAACGCGGCCACGCACTTGGGCGTCTGCCCGGCCACGTAAAGGCGCAATTGCCAGCGCTCGGGCGCCGCTGCCTTCATAACGGCTTGCCCCCGGCGCTCCGGATGCGCATGCCGCGCGAGGTGAATTTGAGGTCGTGAATGCGGTCGCTGTGGGCCATGCCGCGCGATTTGATGACATAAAGTGCCCGGCGCCGGATGCCATCGCTTTCGAGCGTGCGCAGCAGTAACCAGGTATCCATCCAGGACGAAACGCCCACCTCCGAATACTCCGGATCCCCGTGTATGGAGGCCAGGGTGGTGAACAGGCCGGTGATCCGCCGCGACTTGAGGAAATCCAGCAACCGTGTGATCACCGCGGTGACATCGCGATCGGCCCCCACAGTACTCAGGTTGGTCAGCGGATCCATCACCACGATGGTGGGTTGGAATTCGGCCACGGCCTTGTAGAGGATGGCGAGGTGAGTCTCCAACCCCTGTAGTGTCGGCCGCGCGCTTTGCACGCGCAGCAGCCCGCGCTTGCGCCAGCGCTGCAGCTTTATGCCGATAGAGCTCATGTTGCGCATGATCTGATCGGGCGACTCTTCCATGGCAAAGTACAGGCAACGCTCGCCGCGCGCGCAGGCGGCATTGACGAAGCCCGCGGCGATGCTGGTCTTGCCGGTACCGGCGGTGCCGGTCACGAGGATGCTACTGCCGCGCAAAAATCCGCGGCCATCGAGCGCCTCGTCCAGGCCCGCGACGCCGGTGGAGAGATGTCCGGAGGACGCCGGATAATCCAGCCCCAGCGAGGTGATCGGGAATACCACCAGGCCGCCCTCATCAATCAGGAACGGGTATTCGTTGGCGCCGTGGGAGGTACCCCGATATTTCACCACCCGCAGACGGCGGGTGCTGATCTGATCGACGACCCGGTGGTCCAGTGCGATCACGCAGTCGGACACGTACTCCTCTATACCGTGGCGGGACAAACCGCCGCCCGTCCCGCGCTCGGCCGTGACGATGGCCGTGATGTCGCGGTCTTTGAGCCAGTGGAACAGCCGCCGCAATTCCGCGCGCACCACGCCATGATTATCGAGCCCGGAAAACAGCACTTCCAGGGTATCAACGACCAGTCGCTTGGCACCGATGGAGTCGATGGCATGCGCCAGACGCACGAACAGGCCTTCCAGGTCATAGTCGCCGGTCTCTTCGATCTCGCTGCGTTCGACCTGGACATAGTCGAGCACCAGTTTTTTGGAGGCCACCAGCGACTCGAGTTCAAACCCCAGCGAGCGCACGTTCGCAGCGAGTTCATCCGGTGTCTCCTCGAAGGCGAGAAATACTCCGGGCTCATTGAAATCCAGGGCACCGCGCACCAGGAACTCCATCCCGAGCAGTGTCTTGCCGCACCCCGGTCCGCCGACCACCAGCGTGGTACGCCCGCGAGGCAAGCCACCGAAAGTGATCTCGTCCAGCCCGACGATGCCGGTGGCGCTCTTAGGTAATGCTTCGTGAGCGATTTTTCGTGCTCGGCGCGCGCGTGCCAAGTGACTCCCCTAAGCGTTGGTTATGCTGGTGATTCTAGCGGCATGATCCGGAGCGCGCCGCTTTGAAAAATTCAAAGCGGCGCGCCGTGAAATCTCGCGTGATAGACGAGATTAATGACATATACGATTGTTTGTTCACGATATATATGCGATCACATCGCGCTGGTATGATCGCCGGCAGGAGGCACTCATGGACCCACGAACGCGCGCCGCCGATGGCGGCTCTGATGTAGAGGCAGAGGTCGAGACTGCGGAGAAACAGGATCAGCGGCTGGACGAGGAACTCGCGGAGACTTTTCCCGCCAGTGATCCCATCCCTGTGCGGCACGATTCCTGACGCCTCGCGACCGTCACTCCTCGGCCAGCAAGTTGCTCATGTGCGCGTCACGCAAATCGAGATCGCGCTCGATGCGGCGCCGCGCCTCATCCTTGAGCTTGCCGCGGCGATAGAGATCGTTGATCAGATCGCGCTCGGCGGTGATCAAATCGCGCTCGGTTTCATCGTGCAGCGTGATGAGTTCGGTCTGGCTGTTGTCTTCGGCAATGCGGCGCCCCAGATGCTTGAGCCGGTCTCGCAGACGCGAGCGAATGGGTTGCACGATGTCGCTCGCCAGGCTGCGCGCCGCCGCCAGCTCCTCCAGCCGCTCAATCGCGGCCTCGATCGCCAGGCGCCGCGCCGCCAACTCCTCGACCCGGTCGGTGTGATGTTCGCGCCGGCCGGCGTTAGCCAGACCCAGTGCACGCATCACCGCCGGAAACAGCAGGCCCTGGCCGACCAGCGTCACCAGAATCACGGCGAAGGTCAGAAACAGAATCAGATCGCGTTCGGGAAACGGCTGGCCGTTCTCGATGGTCAGCGGTATGGCCAGCGCCGCCGCGAGAGAAACGATGCCGCGAATGCCGGTGAATGCCAGCGCGAACGGCGTCTGCCAGGGTGGCGAAGGGTCGCGCCGAGCCAGCGCCGGACTGAGCCAGCGCGGCACATAGGCGGCCGGGAACATCCAGATGAAGCGCGCCACGATCACCACCGCACACACCACCGCGCCGGAAATCGCCAAATGGCTCAGTGAGTAGCCACGAATGCCGGCGATGAGCCCGCGCGCCTGCAGTCCGGTGATCAGGAAAATCAGGCCTTCGGTGAGGTAGATGAGGAAGTCCCAGAAGAAGATGCCCTGCAGGCGGGTCTCGGCGCTGATCAGTCGCAGACCGTTCCAGCTGATATATAGCCCGGCGATTACGGTCGCCAGCACCCCCGAGCCGCCGAGGTATTCCGGTGGCCAGTAGGCGACGAACGGCGTCAGCACGGAGAGCAGAATCTCAATGCGCGGTTCGCGCACCCAGCGGCGCAGCCGCAGCATCATCCAGCCGACGGCCATGCCCCAGATGATCTCGCCCACCACAATCGCCGCGAACTGAGTCAGTGCGTGCCCAAATGAAAACACGCCGATGCTCACGGCGGCGACTGCGAAGCGATACAGGATCAGCGCGGTGGCATCGTTGGCCAGGCCTTCTCCCTCGAGGATGACCAGGATGCGGCGCGGCAACTGCATTCTGCGGGCGATGGCCAACGGCGCCACCGCATCCGGCGGCGAGACGATGGCGCCCACGACGAAGCCCACTGCCCACGGCAGGCCCAGCAGCCAGTGGGTGGACGCGGCAACGGCCACGGTCGTGAACACCACGCAGCCCACGGCCAGCAGCGAGATCGGGCGCAGGTTGAAGCGAAATTCGCGCCAGCTCATGGCCACGGCGGACGAATAGATGACCGGCGGCAGCACGATCAGGAGTACGAACTCCGGCGCCAGCCGCACCGTTGGCAGGCGCGGGAACAGAGCCAGCACCACGCCCGTCAGCACCAGCAGGATGGCCGGCGGCACTTTGAGGCGCGCCGCCAGCACCGCCACGGCGGCGATCACCACCAGCAGCAATAGCACCACCTGGATGACCGGAATCATGGTCTGGCCCCGGCGGTCGGGGCCGCGATCGTCGTCAACTGCTACTCCCAGGTGGCTGGCGCAGAATGTAGTTCAGTGACCCGATCGCGGCAATTGACTCATCCCGATTGGCGCGCCGCCGGCTGCAGCACCGCGCCCTTCACCGCGAAGCTGTTGACTGACCCCGCATCCGGCAGGCAGCTGGTGGCGAACTCCAGACCCTGCCAGCTGAAGGACTGGGTCAACACGCGCTTCATGGCCCGCACCAAATCGCAGTCGCTCGGCTGCAGAAACTGTGCGCGCGTTGGGGTCATGCTCAGCGGTACCCATTGTGCCGGGATGACCTCGGCAGTGGGAGCATCGGCGGCCGGTGCCAGTGCATAAAAGTCAACCCTGACGGACGCCATATGGCTGGGCAGGAACGGCCCCTGCACGCAGCCGCTGGCGTGCACCCGCAGATCCTGCCGTGCCCCTGCATACAACAGTATCTGCCGTACTTTGTCCTCGATGCCGTTGCAGCTGTAACTGGTGCCAGCAGCGATGTACTGAATGTCGGCCTGGTGGTGCTGCCAGAGCGCGGGCTCGGGCCACGCCGGACTGGCGAAGGCCACGCCGACCAGCGCCGCGGAAACGCAGCTGATGAAGCGCGTGTTGCTCATCGTCGTCCTCCGCCTCGATTGGGTTTGTGACGGCG
>DASXLF010000321.1:0-1971 GCA_036496405.1 Steroidobacteraceae bacterium
TAGAAGCGAACGATCTGCCCGGTCAGGCTCAGGAGCGAGCCGATGCAGAACACGTAGAGCGAATTGCGTCCCAGCATCGCCAGCAACCCGATCAGCCCGAGCACGGGCCGGCGCAGCATGGCGATATTCGCCAGCGCGCGGATATAGGGAAACAGCAGCGAGCCGACCGCAACCACGGCCAGGAACTGAAACAGCCGAACCGGCGTCGCCCAGCTCTTGTCGAGCAGGAAGAACAGCTTGGGCGCCGGCACATCGGTCGGATCCCATAACCAGTCGAATGGCACGGCGAAGGCGAAGTAGATCACGACCGGCAGCGCCAAAATGCGCAGCAGCCCGAAATGACGGCGCACCCACGCGCCGACGCCGAAATCGGCGCGCGCCATGACGAAGCCGAGCACGAAAATCACCTGCCAGGCGAGCGGATTGAAGAACCATGTGCCGGCCACCGGCCAGGTCGGCAGCGTCAGCCGGAAGACCAGCACGCAGATATAGAGCGCGACCGACAACGGCAGCACAGCTTGCGGCGCATGGCGGTCAAGGGCGGTGAAAAACGGCGCCATCAGCATCAGCACGACATAAAGCGGCAGAATATCGAAATAGCCCAGTTGATGCGTGAGCACGGCCAGCCCGATATGGGTCGGCACCGGGTCGTTGAACACGGCGGCGGCATTGTGCCATTGCAGCAGCAGCGGATTGGACAATTCGATCGCCGACAGCGCCAGCATGGCGATCGCCAGCATGGTGATCAGCAGTTGCGCGGCATAAAGCTCGAGCGCGCGTCCGAACAGCCGCAGCATGACGTCGCGCGTCGGCATCTGGCGGCCGCGGCTGCCGCCGTCGGCCATCAGGCGTAGCGACCAGCCGGCCAGGAACACGAACAGGTCGGCGGCATCCGAGATCGAGAAGTTCACCAGCGTGTATTGCGCGTAGACCAGGCCGGGGATGTGATCGATGAAGATGGTGATGAGCGCAAAGCCGCGCCAGAAGTCGACCGCATTGGGTTGGCGCGGCACCGCTCAGAAACCGGTGGCGAAGCGCGCCATCACCACGATGATGGCGACCTGCATGGTGCCTTGCACCGCCACCACGCGCACATAAGTGCGCATCCAGCGCCCGAGCTTGTCGTGGTCGGGCGCGGGCTTCTGGATCTCGAAATAGAGCTTGAGATTCATCGGCAGCAGATAGCCGAGCCCCTGCACCGTGAGCACGGTGACGATCGCCAGCGCCGCGATCACCCAGAAAAATTCCGGATAACCGAGGTCGAGGAAGCCCAAGCGCACCGCCAGGAACCAGCCGGCGGTCGAGGTGACGATGGACAGCGTCGGCATCAGGATGAGGGTGCGCGGGATGATGCCGGCGATCATGGCGCGGCGAGTGTCGAGCGAGACCCGGCGCAGCACCGGGCCGATGACAAAGCCCATGAACAGGTCGATGCCGGTCCACAAGGCGCCGGTCATGACGTGCACGAAATTGAGAAACCACAGGCTGTCGCTGCGGATGGCGGCGATCAGAACCGCGATGGCGCAGGCTGCCGCGGCGACGTAGGAAGGGCGCAGAGGGGCCGCCACCCGCGCCGGCGGCGCAACAGCGGTGCCGGCCAATCCGGCGCTGCCCAAATCGGCGCTCCCCAATTCGTTGCTCCCATTGTGTCGAACGGGAGCGACGCTAGCGACGCGCTAACGAATTGCCAAGGCTCTCGAAAGCGGACTCAAAGCCGGTCACATCGCGCCGGAAAAGCTTCAGACCGAGGTGTGGGTGGCACTCCACAGCGCCTCGCCGGTCCGGCCGTTATGCTGATGCGCGGTCACGACCTGTGCCCGCACGTTTTCCAGCACGTAGACGCGGATTGCTGAAGAGAGGTTGGCATTGCGGCGTTCGAGGTCGATCTGCCGCAACAGGCTCGACACCGTGATTTGCTGGGTGCCGGCAATCTCGCGCACGGCGCTCCAGAACGGCTCTTCCAGCGACACA
>DASXLF010000322.1:0-1973 GCA_036496405.1 Steroidobacteraceae bacterium
CGCCTTGTCTGCATATCCGGTCAGCAGCGAAGGGCACCATACCTCACGTTAGGCACCATGAGCAACGCTGAGCTATCGGCGGCGCGTGTCAAAGGGGTTGTCGCCTCGGTCATGCTGCTAAAGGCTGGGTATCGATGCTCCTGAGGTGTGTGGTGACGACGGAATCGCGCTCGGGATTGAGCGTGACGATGCCGATGTGAGACCAGTTGCGCGTGTCACCTGACCAGCGCGCTGGATTGCGATCTCGGGCCTTGAGGTACAGGGCGTGGCGAGCTGCCAAGATGGCGACATCGCGACCGTCGTGTCGCTCGGCGGGGCTGACGTAGCGGATGCCGCTGTGGTGGTGGTCCACGTTGTACCAATGCACGAAGCCTGCGGCCCAGGCTCGGGCGGCGTCGAGCTGTTCGAAGCCCTTGGCCGGGAACTCCGGGCGGTACTTGGCGGTGCGGAACAGTGCTTCGGAGAAGGCGTTGTCGTCGCTCACGCGAGGACGCGAGTACGACGGCTTGACGCCCAGCCAGTTGAGCATGGCCAGCACCGTCGTGGCCTTGAGCGTGGCGCCGTTGTCGCCGTGCAGCACGGGCTTGGTCTTGAGGGCTGCGATGCCCTCGGCCAGCGCCGTGCGACGCACCAGGTGAGTGGCGTGGTCGGAGTCGTCGCTGGCATGTACCTCCCAGCCGACGATCTTGCGGCTGTACAAATCGAGAATGAGGTACAGGTAGAACCACCGGCCGAGCACGTTGGCAGGCAGGTAGGTCATGTCCCAGCACCAAACTTCTCGCGGCGCACGGGCGATGTGCGTGGTCGGTGGGCGCACGGCCCTGGGCGCCTTGGCGCGACCGCGGTGGACGTTCTGGCCATTCGCGCGCAGCACACGCGAGAAGGTGGACTCGCTGGCGAGGTAGAGGCCCTCGTCAGCCAGCGCCGGCACGATGCGCGCCGGTGGCACGTCAGCAAAGCGCGGCTCGTTGGCCACACTCAGGACCGCCGCCCGCTCGGCCGGGCTCAAGGCATGGGCAGGCGTCGCCCGCACGACCAGCGGCCTGCCATCGCCCGCTACGAGGCCGTCGCTGGCCTTCCAGCGCTGCAGGGTGCGCAAGTCGATGCCTGCGATCTCGCAAGCCAGGTGCAGCCGTGCGCCGCTGTCGTGCGCGATGTGAATTCCCAGGGCAAGAGATTGGCGATCTTCGAGGCCGATCATTCGGCCTCGCCCGTGTTGAAGATCGCCTTGGCTTTTTTCGACAGTACCAACAAGGCTGCTGTCTCGGCCAGCGCACGGTCCTTGCGCAGCAACTCGCGCTCGAGTTCCTTGATTCGCCGCCGGTCCTGCTTGGTCTGCAGCGGGCTTGCGCGGGCCTCCCCGGGCTCGGCCAGCGCCTGGGTGGCGTTGAGCTGCCAGGTCGCAAGCTGCTGCATGTACGTGCCATGCGCACGACACCAGGCGCTCTTGCCGGCCTCGTCCATCGCCGCCGTGGTCAGCACGGCATCGAATCGCGCCGCCGCCGTCCAGACCCGATCACGACCGGGCTTGCTCATCGCATCGCTGCGCCAGCGAACCAGCGTGTCCACGCCGATGCCAACGTCCCGCGAGACGTCGTCCAACGCCGCGCTCTCCGGTGGCAGCAACCGCGCCACCGCTCTGTCTTTGAATGCTTGTCCGTATCGTGCCAATGTGTACTCTCGTCGCCCCCTGCTTGTTCAAACAGGTTCCAGGAATCCAGGCCGAACTCGGCGCGGTATCAGGCGGTGGATTTGTGGACGATGCGCTTCGCGCACCGGCCGGCTTGCCGTGGACAACGCGTTGCGTTGACCACCGCGCCGGCCTTCGACCACAAGCTCCACCGCCTCCCACCACTATCTGAGAGCCTGAACCTCAGATGCAAGATCTAAAGGGACGACAACCATTCTGGCGCGGGGGGGTAGTCCTGCGGCCCATACGAGAGTTCTTCCGCATGCAAGGCCTCGAGGCAACG
>DASXLF010000323.1:0-2633 GCA_036496405.1 Steroidobacteraceae bacterium
CTGCATTACCGCCCGCTCGAGCACGGCGAACATCACGAGCGCTACCTGATCCACCTGCCCGCGGAGGCGCGCACATTGCTGTCGCTTTGCTTCTGCCCGCACTGCCGCTTGGCGGCCCAGCAAGCCGGCGTGGCGGTCGAAGGCCTGGCCGCCGCCGTGCGCCAGGCGCTCGAGCCGATCTGGTTGGGCCAGTTGTTCCCGGGCCACTCCAGCCCGCTGCTCGGCGAAAGCGCCCGGGCGGAATTGGCCGCATACGTCGACGTCCGCCTGCGCGTGGTGGCCGGCCTGGTGGCGGAAGTCCATGAGGCGATGGCGGGTTCGGGCGTCTCGCTCAGCTTCGTCGATCACGCGGGGGCGATGTCGCATGTGATGGCAGGCACCAGCGCGGACGACGAGGTGACCGAGTCGTCCCGCAAGCTGGGGACCGACCTCGCCGCCGTCGCCGCTGCCTGCGATGAGATCGCAGTGCTCGGGTACGTCGACACCACCGAGCGGCTGCGGACGCTGCTCGCCAGCTACACGGAAGCGCTCGGCCCGAGCTCTCGCTTTTCGGTGGCGCTGCGCCCCCTGGTGCCGGACTGCCAAGGCGAGAAAAACCTGGCCGCCAAGGTGGCAACCGTCCTCGATTCGCCGGCCACCGGGATCGGCTTTTATCACTACGCGATGATGCCGCTGAACCGGCTCGACTGGATTCGCCGCTCGCTCGGTCGACAAGGCGCGAGCGGGAGGCCGTCATGAAGGTGCTGGTGACCGGCGCCGCGGGGCACGTGGCCACATTGGCCATACCTGGCCTCCAAGGACGCCACACGCTGCGCCTTGCCGATGTGCGGGAACCGGCGTGCGTTCCCATGGGCGCGACCTTTCACGCGATGAGTCTGCTGGACGCGACCGACGCCCAGATGGCGGAGCTTTTCGCCGGCGTCGAGGCTGTTGTCCACAGCGCCTACGTTCCGTCGGCGGAGCGCGACGTCTACAGCCTGAGGCCGCCCCAGTTGGACCGCTTCGAGGCCGAGTTCGACAACATCCGCATGGCGCAGCGCGTGTACCGCTGCGCGCTCGAGGCGGGCGTGAAGCGGGTCGTGGTCGTTTCCTCCAACCACGCGGCCGACTGGTACGAGCACACGCAGGTGCACCGGCTGGCGCGGGAGATGGTGTACCCGACTCAGCTTCCGCTGTCCGACAACTTCTATGGCTGGTCTAAGGCCTCGTACGAACTGCTGGCCTATCCCTATGCCTGCGGCACCTTCGGCCGGCGCGTGGAAGCCGTGATGCTGCGGATCGGCTCGCCTTACCCCATCGACGTTTCCCGATTCGAACCAAGTGCGCCGGCGCCTCAATCGGGCTTGCCCCGGCCTGCCGGCCCTGCGGCGTTCAAGCGCGCCCTCGGCGCTTACCTGAGCGATCGCGATTGCGCCACGCTGTTTCGCTGCGCCCTGGAAGCGCCGCTGGGCGGGGCCGATGACGCCGTGCCGTGGGTTGTTGCCTACGGCATTTCCGGCAACACCCGCGCATTCTGGTCCCTCGAATCGGCCCGCCGGGTGCTGGGATACATGCCTGAGGACGACTCCGAGGTCATCTATGCCGACGCGGTCCGCCGCCTGCTCACTGGAAGCGAAAACGCGCCTGGTGGACGCCTGGGACCGGCCCCGCACTGAACGGAACCCCATGTTGCCGCGCATCGAGCCATTCCGAACTGCAGACCGAAAAATCGGTGGCTTGCCAGCCATTGCAACTGCCTGCGGCCGATCTTGACGCCCAACCAAGTAGCCGCCCATTCGGGCCGCCAGACGCTCTCGAACCGGGACTCCCTGCTGGCCATGCTGGGCCTGTGCTGCGTCGCGACGCTGGTGGCGCTGGACCAGACGGTCGTCAGCACCGCACTGCCTTCCATCGTCGCCGAGCTGCATGGCTTCGATCTCTATGCCTGGGTCGCCACCGCGTACCTGCTGACCTCGGTCATCACGGTTCCAGTGGTCGGCCGCCTGGGCGACCAGTTCGGCCGCAGGCCGTTTGTGCTGGGGTCGATCGTGATCTTCAGCGTGGCCTCGGCGCTGTGCGGCCACGCCAAAAGCATGGAGGGACTCGTGGCGGCGCGCGCGCTTCAGGGCGTCGGCGGCGGCATGCTGGTGGGCAGCGCCTTTGCCTCCATCGTCGACCTCTTCCCCGACGCCCTGGTGCGCCTGCGATGGCAGATGATGATGGCCTCGGCGTTCGGCTTGGCCAACACGCTGGGCCCGTCACTGGGCGGCCTGCTCACCCAGTACCCGGGCTGGCGCTGGGTGTTCTACATCAACCTGCCGGTGGGCCTGGTGTCGCTGTGTGGGGTCTGGCGCTTTTTGCCGCACGTGCGCCACGGCGTGCCCGGGGCCGATGTGCGCATCGACTGGCCGGGCGCCCTGCTGATCGCAGCCGGGCTGGGCAGCCTGCAGTTGCTGGTGGAGCTGGTGCCGCAGCGCGGATTCACCGCCGGCATGGCGAAGATCCTGGTGGTCTGCGTGCTCGCCTTCTTTGCCCTGTTTCACTGGGAGCGGCGCGTCACGCATCCCCTCATTCCCGGTGAGCTGCTGCGCAACCGGTCCTTGCTCAGCATGTTCCAGCTGGCAGCTGCCGGCGGATTCATGCAGTTTTCGCTG
>DASXLF010000324.1:0-1618 GCA_036496405.1 Steroidobacteraceae bacterium
CGGTCAAGGTATACGTCGGCGACGAGCTGGCGCCCATCAGCGAGAGCATCGAAGCCCTGGAGCGCCGAGTGCTAGCGCTGGAGCTCGCGCAAGGTCCGCAGCCCCAGCCCGCATGATCATCCGTATTCCGCCGGTCGGGGAGATCCTCAGCCGGTGGCATGAGATTGAGCCGTTGCTGAAGCGCGCAACGGCGCGAACGCACGGGTGCTACGAACCCGAGGATGTCATCGCAATGGTGTTCAGCGGACGCTGCACTCTGTTGCTGATCGAGGATCAGGAGGGTGGCGATCTCCTCGTTGTGGTGGTGACGGAAGTGCGCCAGCACCCGCGCAAGCGGGTCATCGATGTCAATTTTATCGGCGGCGCCTTGAGCAATGACAGCCGCCTGCGCGAATGGGCGCCGATGCTCGTGCAGCGGCTGGAGGAGATGGCGCGCCAGGTTGGCGCAACCCTGCTGTCGGGTGTCGGGCGCGTCGGTTGGTCGCGTGTCGGAGGCTTCCGGCTTATCGGTGGCTACAGCGTGCGCGATGTGGCGATGAAGGATCAGGAAAATGGGTAAGGGCGCATCCCAGGTCGGCACGCAAACCACAACCTCGGCGGATCCGCGCGGCACGACGCAGGCGCCCTATCTGCAACAGGGATGGGATACGGCAAGAGCGATATTCCAGAACCCCGGCCTCAATCCGCAGGGCTATAACGCGCAACTGACCGCGGGTGCCGGGTCGGATGTCCTGAACGCTGCCAACCAGGCGGCAAAACAGTTCAACTATGCCACCAACGGCGGTTACGCGGGATATAACAGCCCGGCTTTTGGCGGGTACGGGAACGTCGCGGGCGGCGGCACGCCGGGTCAGCAGCAGGCCAATTACAGCACCGGGCAATTGCAGGGGCTGGCGGGCCAGAGCGCGCAGACCGGGCAAGATTATGCCAATTTGGTGCAGCAGACTGCTGCAGGCACGCCAGGGGCGGTTGCCGACCCGATGCAGAAACTGCAGCAGCAGTCGTCGGGCTACTACCTAAACAGCAATCCCTATCTCGATCAGATGTACGGCAGCGCCGCCGACGCGGTGCGCAGCAACTACCAGACGGCAACAGCGCCGCGCACCGCGAGCTCCTACGAGGGCGCGGGACGGTACGGCAGCCCTTCGGCGCAGAACGCGGTCAGCCAGAACGAGCAGAACCTCGGGCGCACGCTCGACACGCTTGCCGGCAACATCTACGGGCAGAATTACGCCGCCGAGCGCGGTCTGCAAAACCAGGCGACAACCGCGCTCGGCAATCTCGGGCTCGCGACGCAAAACCAGATGATGCAAGGCTACAACACAGCGGGCAATCTCGGGCTGTCGGGTTACGGACAAGCCGGTAACCAATTTAATGCGGCGGGCAATCTCGGGCTGTCGGGCACTAATGCGCAGCTTTCGGGTCTTAGCGGTCTGCAGGGTGCCTACCAGGCGGGCAATGCGACGGCGCTCCAGGCGGCGGGCATGGCGCCGCAAATTCAGGCTGGCTACACCTACGGGCCGCAGCAGCAGATCGCCGCGTACAACGGGCTGCAGGCCCTGCAGTGGGATCCCGTGTCTCAATACATGCGGCTGATCAACACGCCGAACCCGTTCCC
>DASXLF010000325.1:0-2021 GCA_036496405.1 Steroidobacteraceae bacterium
GCCGGCCGACCGCCACTCTCCTTCGCGCTCGACGCCGTGACCTAGTTCTTCTTGCCGGAAACGCCCGCGCCCACCGGCTGGGGCACGATGGGGCTGCCAGTTGTAGGCACGTCGGAGCTGCCGTCGAGGCCGTAGATATCGGGCCTGAACTGAGCCACGCCATCAGCATCGACCCAGGCGGTCTGGTAAGTAAGCATGATCGGCAGCGGATCGGCGAGCGGTGCGGAAATTGTCGTCGCCTTGTGGACGACATCGTCGATCCGGGTGGCCGGCCAGTTGTGGTCGTTGCGCAGCAGGTACTTCGCCAGGTCGACCGGATGCTCGGCGCGCACGCAGCCGGAACTGAGAGATCGCGCCGACAATTGGAACAGCGACTGGACCGGCGTGCCGTGAACATAGACCGCATAATCATTGGCGAAGTCGAATTTCACCGGGCCCAGCGCATTCTCCGGCCCCGGATCCTGGCGCAGTGCAAAGGGCATGTTATTGGGCCCGTAATGGGTCCAGTCGATGCTGTCGGGATTGATCTCGTGCGCATCGGCACCCCAACCGTCATAAACACGGATGTTGTGGGTGCGAAAGAAACTGGGATCGGATCGCATGCGCGCCACCTCGTCATTGCGCGCGATCTTGGCCGGCACCACCCAGGTGGGATTGAAATCGATGCGACGGATGACGCTTTGCAGCAGGGGTGTGGGCCGGTCGATGCGTCCGACGATGACCTTGTTGAAGAAGGTGACCTGGCCATGCTCGACCAGCGACAACTCCATCCCGGCAATGTTGATGTAGAGATAGCGCTGCCCCATGGCCGCGTTCAGTTTGCGGAAGCGCTGCAGGTTCAGCAGGACCAGCTGCAGGCGCTGGCCCGGTGGCACATTCAGGGCGACTAACGTCTGCGTGCCCAGTTTGCCGTCGGGGTCCAGGCCATGGCTCGCCTGGAACTTCATCAGGGCCGCGCCCAGCGCGTCGTCGAAGTGGTCGGGCTGCGGGCCAAGCTGAGGCAACTCGCCGCTGGCGAGCAACCGCTGGCCCAGGATGGCCACGCGCGCATCGCTCATTCCCTTTTCCAGCTTCGGGCCGCTGGGCACCGCTGGCCAATCGCCTGCCGCCGCGTAGCGCGTATAGAGAGGCAGCGCATGACGCAGGCGCCAATAGAAGAAATTGGAGGGCAGGTGATCGGCCAGGAAGGTGCGCGCATTGCCCTGGCGGGATGCCGCCAGCAGGGCAGGCGCCGCCAGATCGCCGCTATCCTCGATCGCTGCCAGCAACGTGCCGCTCAACAGCAGTTCGAGCGCTGCGATGTCTTCCGGGCTTTTCGCTGTGGCCTGTTGCGCGACGGCGGCAAGCTGGGGCTCCAGCATATCCATGCCGGCGGCCTTGGCCGCCTGCAGGGCATCGAGCAGGGCAGCGCCCCGTGGACCGAGACCGCCATCATCGGTCCAGATTGGTTCGTCATTGGTGCTGGCGTAACTCTGCGCCAGCATCTCGCCGGGCACTTGAATGCCTTTGATGGTCAGATTGTCGCCTGCGCCGGCGAGCATCTTCTGCAGCGCTTCGGCGACGGCACTGGCCGGTGCACCGGCAGGCTGTCCGGCCGGCGCCGGCGTCGGCGTCACAGGTTGCGTCGTCGAGGATGATTTCTCGTTGGCGGCCCAGCCCGGCAGTGCCGCTATGCTGATAAACACGGCAATGGCAAGCAGGCCGGCCGCCTGCCGGAATGCCGGACAGTTGCGCCTGCCAAAAAGGAACAAACGCCGTCTAGCCCTTGATTACTTGCGGCCGCTGACCGCCGCTGCGGCTCATGCGTGTGGCATGCCGACCCGAGACATAAACCCAGAGCGGGTTACGCACCGGCAGGATAGGTCCGCCATGCCAGTGGAAGATCAGCAGGCTTCGGCTGTCGACGGACAGGCCCCGCATAAAGATGCTGCCGCTCTTATGCGGCGGCACATAAAGATAGATCTCGCCCGTTTCATCCCAGTCGAACCAGTTCGACAGCGGCATTTCCGGATCGGTATTGG
>DASXLF010000326.1:0-2475 GCA_036496405.1 Steroidobacteraceae bacterium
TCAGGGCTCCGGCGAAGTCACTGACGGAGGCTTTGGGGGCTGAAAAGCTTGCCAGGACTGGCGCTGTGAGCATTTTCGTGACACAGTGCGGGCATGAGTGGACGGGGTGGGGGTAAGGAAGTCATCTTTCGCGGGCAACGCCTGGGGAAGATGGAGCTACAAAAGATCGCCACGGTGATCCGGCGGCATCGGCGATGGACGTGCGAGGAGATCGCGCGATCGGTGTGTCGTAGCTTTGGGTGGAAGCAGGGCAATGGGCAGCTGGCGGTGCGCGCCTGTCGCACGTTTCTCAAACGCCTGGAGCGCGAAGGATGCTGGCAGTTACCGAAGCCGCGGCGAGTGGGCAACGGCGGTGCGTCGCGCCGCAGGCACCTGGTGTCGGGTATACCCATGGGTGCGCCGATCACCGCGCGCTCGGGAGATCTCCGGCTGCGACTGCTCGATAAGGCCGAGCGTGCGAGGTGGCAGCAGCGGCTGGCGGCCTTTCACTACCTGGGCGCCGCGTCGGTCGTCGGCGAATCGTTGTGGTACGAGGCCACGCTGGGAGATGAGCCGGTGGCGGTGCTGGTGTGGGGTGCCGCAGTGTTGCGCAACGCCCCGCGCGACCAGTACGTCGGTTGGGATACCCAGCGGCGCATTGGGAACCTGTCGTTGGTGACGAATAACAGCCGCTTTCTGATTTTGCCGTGGGTCCATGTGGCCAATTTGGCCTCGCAGATCTTGGCGCGTACCACGCGCCGCCTGAGCGCGGATTGGGAGCACGCGTACGGACACCCGGTCCGGTTAGCCGAGACCTTCGTAGACGCCGAGCGTTTTCGGGGCACGTGTTACCGCGCCGCGAATTGGCGGGAGGTCGGACAGACCGGCGGCTACTCCCGGTGTGGAGCGAGCTACACCGCCAACGGCCAGCCCAAGCGGGTCTTTGTCTACGAACTCGACCGCCATGCCCGTGCGGCACTGAACACCGTCTGTGCGCCGGTCCCGGCCACCACCAAGAAGCAGGCGGTGGTCAATGTCGAGTTGCTGCCGATTCTCGGAGCCCACGGGCTCTTCGAGCGCCTGAGGCAGGTGGTGGATCCGCGCAAGCGCCGCGGGGTACGCCACCCGCTGCAAAGCGTGCTGGCCATTGCTGCCTGTGCCGTGCTCAGCGGCGCGCGCTCGCTCTGCGCGATCGCCGAGTGGGCCCTGCCCTTGTCGGCCGAGCAGCTGCGCCGCTTTGGCAATCAGCGGCACACTGCGCCCAGTGAGCGCACGTTCCGGCGCGTGCTGGGCGCGCTCGATGCGGCGGCCTTCGACCGCATTGTCGGGCAGTGGGCCGCGGAGCACTGCGAGAGTGTGGGGCGGGCCTTCGCCATCGATGGCAAGACCTTGTGTGGCAGCGCCGACGGCGACGCGAAGGCGGTGCACCTGCTGGCCGCGCTGCTGCACCACGAAGCCGTGGTCACGGCCCAGATGGCCGTTCCGGATAAGACCAACGAGATCCCCTGCGCCAAAGAGTTGCTCGCGCCGCTCGATCTCGCTGGGGCGGTGGTTACGGCCGACGCCTTGCACACGCAGCGCGAGACGGCTCGCTATCTCGTCGAAGACAAAGGGGCGGACTATCTGTTTAGCGTCAAAGAGAACCAGCCCACGCTTTACGCGGACTTGGCGCGCCTTCCCCAGCGCGCTTTTTCCCCCGGCGCTAAAAACCACCGATAAGGGCCATGGACGCCTGGAGACCCGGACCATCTGGGTCTCCAGCCAGTTCCCCAATTACCTCGACTTCCCCTACGTCAAACAAGTCGCGCGTATCGAGCGCGTGCGGCTGCGACTCAAGGACCAGACCGAGCAACGCGAGACCGTCTTCTGCATCACCAGTCTGACTCCCGACAAGGCCGATGCGCCTCGCCTGCTCCAGCTCAATCGGGGGCATTGGGCGATCGAGAATCGCCTGCACTACGTTCGCGACTGGACCTTCGATGAGGATCGCTCGCAGGTGCGCAAACGCGCCGCCCCGCACCTGATGGCCTCGCTGCGCAACCTGGCCATCGGGTTATCACGCTTGGCCGGAGCCTCGACCAACATCGCCGCGGCCGCGCGCTTCTTCATGCGCAATGCCGAGCGTGCGATGGAACTGCTGGGTGTGCCATTGCTGGTGGCGAGCTAGCCCACCAACGCATCGGTCCAATCCAACCATCCCTTCCATTCTCAACCACCGCCATCCCGGCGGCTGCGCACCGCTGTCTGCGCAACTCGTGATTTCTCCACTGCGCACCGCACAAACCCCGCCGGCCCTCGCACTTGCACATCCTCCAGCTATTCCGCTCCTGGCGCATCTACTCTGCGGCCTTCTGCCCGGGCGCCAGTATCAGCTGACGGAGGCTGACTTCGCCGTGGCCCTGGCCACCCAGGGCGTTGCCCTGGGCTATCGGATCGCCGCCCTTTCAGGGCTGAAAGCAGAACGGATTGTGATGCGGAAGGACGGAGCCCTGAAAG
>DASXLF010000327.1:0-4876 GCA_036496405.1 Steroidobacteraceae bacterium
CGCAGCCTTCCTGGCGCAGATTCCGGTCGGGCGCTTTGGTGCCGCCGAAGATGTGGCCAATACCGTGGCCTTCCTGGCATCGCGCGAATCAGCCTACATCACCGGACAGACTGTGCACGTGAATGGCGGCCTGTACATGGGTTGAACGCCGCCGGAGCACGCGTTCGCAAATACGCTGAATAATCAAGTACTCGCGCCATAAGCAAGGTGGCGAGTGTGCGGGGGTTCCCCTACAATACGCGCCCCACGCGGCATACCGGAGAAGTTGTGCCGGGTTGGGGTACCAAGAGTCATCACGATAGAGGATTACGAAAAGATGAGCACCGTTGAACAACAGGTGAAGGCGATTGTTGCCGAACAGCTGGGTGTAAAGGCTGAGCAAGTCACCAACGCCGCCTCGTTCGTCGACGACCTGGGCGCCGATTCGCTCGACACCGTCGAGCTGGTCATGGCGCTCGAAGAGGAGTTCGAGATCGAGATCCCCGACGAGGATGCCGAGAAGATCACGACCGTGCAGCAGGCGATCGACTACATCAGCGAACGACGCAATAAGGCCTGAGCTTTTTCGTGTCGGCGAGCCCACTCGCCGTGTCCGACACCTCCGATTTCGAGAGACGCGTGAGCAAACGCCGAGTTGTTGTTACCGGTCTCGGCCTGATCTGTCCCGTCGGCGGGACGGTGGCCGAGGCGTGGCCGGCCATATTGAAAGGCGAAAGCGGTATCGGGCCGATCACCCGCTTTGACGCCAGTGCGTTTCCGACGCGCTTTGGCGGGGCCGTGCGCGGATTCAACGTCGCCGACTATATGTCGGACAAGGAAGCGCGCCGGCTGGATGAGTTCATGCATTACGGCATCGCCGCCGGAGTACAGGCGGTGGTTGACGCCGGTGTGGATTTCGAACGCCTCGACCGTGATCGCTGCGGCGTGGTGACCGGAGCGGGAATCGGCGGCTTGTGGACCATCGAGCACACGCGCCAGGCGTTTTTCGATTCCGGTTGCAATCCGCGCAAAATCTCACCCTTTTTCGTGCCCTCGACCATCATCAATATGATCTCGGGGCACTTGTCGATCCGTTATGGTCTACGCGGGCCGAACCTGGGCGTGGTGACCGCCTGTACCACCTCGACGCATGCGATCGGTCTTGGTGCCCGCTCGATCCAGTACGGTGACGCCGACCTGATCGTGGCCGGAGGCGCTGAAATGGCGACCACGCCTCTGGGTGTGGGTGGCTTCGGCCAGGCCAAGGCGCTGTCGACGCGCAACGATTCGCCGCACAGTGCCAGCCGGCCCTGGGACCGCGATCGCGACGGGTTCGTACTCGGTGACGGCGGCGGCGCGATGCTGCTCGAAGAGCTCGAACACGCCCGCGCGCGCGGCGCACGGATCTACGCCGAGCTGGTCGGCTTCGGCATGAGCGGCGATGCGCATCACATTACCGCACCGCCCGAGGATGGCAGTGGCGCCTGCCTCGCCATGGTCAATGCCCTGCGCGATGCACGACTCAACCCGAGCGACGTGCAGTACCTGAATGCACATGCGACCTCCACGCCATTGGGAGATCGCGCCGAAACCGTCGCCATCAAGAATGCGTTCGGCGAGCACGCTGCGCGCCTGGCGGTGAGTTCCACCAAATCCATGACCGGGCATTTGCTCGGGGCGGCGGGCGTGGTGGAGGCGATCTTCAGCGTGCTGGCGATCCGCGATCAGGTCGCGCCGCCAACCACCAACTACGAGACACCCGACCCGGATTGCGACCTGGACTACGTGCCCAACCAGGCGCGACCCATGAAGATCGAGGTCGCCGTCTCGAATTCCTTTGGCTTCGGCGGCACCAACGGCACGCTGATTTTCCGCCGCTACGGCGGTTGACGGCCTCGATCAGGACTCCGTGAAAACCCCCGGCTTCCTGACGTGCCCTATCGCGGCGTGTCCGGAGGATCTGCGGCGCCTGGCCTATGCCGATCCCCGGGCTTTCCCGGTGCTGCTGGACAGCGCGGCAACCGGCCCGCTGGGGCGCTATTCCATACTGGCGGCATACCCCGATGCAGCGCTGTGGCAGGACGGACACGGCCGATTGCACGGCACGGGACTAGCCGGCTCACCGGGGCGACATCAGGGATTCCTCGACGCCCTGGAAGAGTTATGGCGCCGCTCGCGGTTTTCGCCGGAGTCTCCGACAGCCGAGCAGGCCTTGCAGTGGGAGTCGCTGGCTGGACCATTCCAGGGCGGCTGGATCGTCTATCTGGGCTATGAGCTGGCCGCGGAAATCGAGCCGCAGCTGCGATTGCCGGCGCTTTCGCTCGCGGACCCGGCGCCGCTGGCCTTCGCCTTGCGCGTGCCCGCAGCGCTGGTCTATGACCACGTGGCCGATCGCGCCTGGAGCGTGATCGAGAGCGGCCGGGAAGATCTGGGACAACGCCTGCACCGGGATTTGATTCATGCCGTGCCATCGCCTGCCATTGGCGACCCCGTTGCTCCCTCATGGCGCGCTCTGCCGCTGGAGGAGGAGGACCCGCAACGCTTTGGCGTCAGCGTGGATGCGGCTCTGGAGCACATCCGCGCCGGTGATATCTACCAGGCCAATCTATCGCGCTGCTGGCGCGCACGCCTGGCGCCGACATCGCCCCTGGCGGACCTGAACCTGGCCTGCGCCGCACTCTATGAGCGGCTGCGCCGGCAAAACCCCGCGCCGTTTGCGGCGCTGGCGCAATTTCAGGGCTGGCGGGCGCTGTGCTCGTCTCCAGAGCGGCTCGTGCGGGTGCGCGCCGGGCGCGTGGAAACCCGTCCGATTGCCGGCACGCGGCCACGCAGTCGCGTGGCTGGAGCGGATGAGCGAGAACTGGCCGCTCTGATTGCGCATCCAAAAGAGCGCGCCGAGCACATCATGCTGGTGGATCTGGAGCGCAACGATCTCGGACGCATCTGCCGCCCGGGCAGCGTACGCGCCGATGAACTCATGACCACCGAGAGTTATGCGCACGTGCATCACATCGTCTCCAACGTCTGCGGGGAACTCAATGCCGGGTTGAGCCCGATCGATGTACTGCGCGCGGTATTTCCCGGCGGCAGCATCACCGGCTGCCCGAAGTTCCGTTGCATGCAGATCATCGCCGCCCTGGAGGGCGAGGCACGCGGCGCCTACACCGGGACACTGGGCTTCATCAACCACGATGGATCGCTGGACTTCAATATCCTGATCCGCACCATCACGATGGACGCCCAGGCGCTGCAATTTCGCACCGGCGCGGGTATCGTCGCCGACTCGGATTGGCGGCTGGAACTGCAGGAGACGCGCGCCAAAGCGCATGGACTGCTCGCGGCACTGGGGTCTGCATGATCACCGCTACGCGCGTCAACGGCCGCGCAACCGATCAGGTGGCAAGCAGCGATCGCGGGCTGATGTATGGCGACGGACTGTTTGAAACCATCACCTGCGTCGATGCCCGGCCGCGCTGGCTTGCACTGCACTTGCAGCGCCTGCGCCGCGGCTGTGAACGGCTGCAACTGCCGTTCGCCGACTTCGAAGGCCTGGGCGCCGAGATCGAAGCCATGGCGCGCGTACCGGAACGCAGCATCGTAAAGCTGATCCTCACCCGCGGGCCGGCGCGCCAGCGCGGCTATCGCCCGCAAGGCAACGAGAGCCCGACCCGCATCCTTACGCGACATGAGTGGCCGGCCGGGGACGCGGCTGCGGACTTTCGCGTCGGCATCTCGGCGGTCAGGCTCGGCATGAACCCGCTGCTGGCCGGGCTGAAACATCTGAACCGACTCGAGCAGGTCATGGCTCAAACCGCCATGCGCGGCGCGCCGCTCGAGGAAGTGCTGATGCTCTCGAGCGCCGGACAGCTGATCGGTGGCAGCATGTCGAATGTTTTTTTTGCCGGCGAGGCGGGACTGTTTACGCCGGCCCTGGATGATTGCGGCGTCGCCGGGGTAATGCGCCAACGGGTGTGCGAGGCGGCCGCCTCGGCCGGCATCGCCGTGCAAGTGCGTGCCGTGGATCCGGGCGAACTGCCGCAGGTGCACGAGGCCTTCGTGACCAATGTACGCTGGGGCGTGCAATCAATCAGCGCGCTCTCCGGCCGAACACTGAGCGGCCGCAGTCATGCGCAGCAGCTTCGGAGGCTCGTTGATGCGCCGGATTGCTGAATACCTGGCGGTGGCGGCAATTCTGGCCGTGGCGGCCGCTGCCTTATGGCACGAGTTGGACCTCGAAATGGATCGGCCGTCGGCCGCGGCGCTGCCGGCACGGATACAGGTATTGCCGGGCGAGCCGCTGCGCGGAATCCTGGGGCATCTGCAGCGCCAGGGCGCCCTGCGGCACGCGCGACTGGTGCAGTGGTATCTGAAAGTCCACGGCCAGCGCCCGCGCGTGCAGGCCGGCAACTACGAGATCGCACCGCATTCCAGCGCCCGGGCGATCCTCGAGCAATTGGTGGCCGGCCGCGTGGTGCTCGAGCAGCTCACGGTGGTTGAAGGTTGGAACTTTGCGCAGCTGCGCAGCGCGCTCGATGCTCATCCGGCGCTGACGCACACGCTGCGCGGCCTGTCCGACGAGCAACTCATGCAGGCGCTCGGCCACGACGGGGAGGCAGCGGAAGGTCGGTTCTTCCCGGATACCTATCGCTTCGCCGGCGGCACGCCTGATCGACGAATCCTGGCGCTTGCGTACGATCGCATGCAGGCCGAGCTCGGGCAGGCCTGGAGTGCGCGCGCTCCGCAGCTGCCACTGTCCACTCCCACGCAGGCCCTGATCCTGGCCTCGATCGTCGAGAAGGAGACCGGCCGCGAGGACGAACGCGCCAAGGTGGCGGCGGTGTTTGTCAACCGCCTGCGCCAGGGAATGCGCCTGCAGTCCGATCCGACGGTCATCTAC
>DASXLF010000328.1:0-1574 GCA_036496405.1 Steroidobacteraceae bacterium
CCAAGAGGAAGTGCGTCGCTTCTTCTGCGACGTCTTCGCCAAGAGCCGCCGCGGCGAGCCGATGGAAGCGCTCGAAATCATCGCCAGCCGCTGGATCGACGAGCACCCCGAATACCACGCAGACCTCGCCGATGCCGATGCCGCAGTGGCGCGCGTGTACGACGGCGAGGACGGGCGCGAAAACCCCTTCCTGCACCTCTCGATGCATCTGTCGATCAGCGAGCAGTGCTCGATCGATCAGCCGCGCGGCATCCGGCAGGCCGTCGAACTGCTTGCCGTGCGCCGCGATTCGCTGCTCGATGCGCACCATGAGGCAATGGAGTGCCTCGGCCAGATGATGTGGGAAAGCCAGCGCGCCGGTCGGCCGCCCGACGGCGACGCCTACGTGGCCTGCATTCAGCGGCGCGCCACGCGCGACTGAATCGCGCCTGCCTCCCGCAGCAAGGCGATCAGCGCCTGTCTCGCAGGCGAGGGTTCGGCATCGCTTCGCAACAGGAGGCCCACCGGCTCTTCGGTGCCGACGGTGTTGATCGCCAGCCGTGTCAGTTGTCCCGACGCAAGATCGTCGGAAGCCGCGCCGATGGGCGTGAACCACACGGCATCCGACCGGACCAGCAACGCCCGCGCCACCGAAAGGTCCAGCGTCTGCGTCACATGCGACGGCAGGCGCAGCCCGAGCCCCGAGAGGAAACTTTCCGTGTGATGACGCGGAATCGTGCCTTCGCCGTAGACGACCAGCGGATAGGCCAGCACATCCTGTACTGATGGGGCCCCGCCGGCCAGCGGATGGCCGGACCGCGCCACGACGGCCAGTGGCTCGGTGTAGAGCAACTCGAAGGTCAGGCCTGCCATCAACTGAGGATCGCTCATGCGGCCCGCGACAAGGTCCAGGTCGCCTGCGCGCAGGGCATCGAGCAACGACGCGTTGGCGCCGGTCTGCACTTGCACTTGCAGCGTGGGCAACCGCTCGCGCAAGGCAGCCAGCGCAGGAGGCAGCAGGGAAGGGCCGACACTGGGCAGCGCACCGATGCGAAGCCGCTGCGGACGCTCCCCCGATGCCGGCATCACGGCCTGGGCGCTCGCATCGAGCGCCTCCAGCACCCGCAGCGCATGTGCCAGCAGGTGCTCGCCGGCGGCGGTGAGTCCCTGGATACCCCGCCGGCCCGCGGTGCCGCGTTCAACCAGGCGGGCACCGGCCAGTTCCTCGAGTTCGGCCAAGGTCTTCGAAACCGCGGGCTGGCTCAGCGCCAGGCGCTCCGCGGCGCGCGCAAGATGGCGCTCCTGGGCAACGGCCACCAGGCAACGGAGATGCCGCAACTGCACTCCACGGAGGAAAACTTCTGAAGAACTCGGCATTGAATAACTGTTGGTTATGAAAAATCGTCAATCCGTCAATTTACATCAGCATTTCGCATGAATAGAGTTCGGGCATCCCCACGAACCTGGAGACAAATCGAATGTCCTCTTCCAAATCCGCCGGCGCCGGTTTGCCGCACCTCGCACCACGCGACTGGCCCAGCCAACCCTCCTACGTCTATCCCGGCTACAAGTCGACGGTGAAGCGCGGCCCCACC
>DASXLF010000329.1:0-1944 GCA_036496405.1 Steroidobacteraceae bacterium
CCGGAGTGTGATTCGATTCGGCCATGTTCATCGAGACGGTTCCTAATCGGTCGTCTCCGCCGGCGGTGCTGTTGCGGGAGAGTTATCGCGACGAGGAAGGCCGTGCGCAGAAGCGCACGCTGGCCAACCTGAGCAAGCTGCCGGGTGATGTCATCAATGGGCTGAAGGCGCTGCTGAAGGGCGGCACGGTGATCGGCACCGGCCCGAACGAGATGCAGATCGAGCGGTCACTGCCGCATGGCCATGTCGCAGCGGCGCTCGGCATGCTGCGCGGGATCGCGCTGGACCGGCTGATCCTGAGCACAGCGAAGGACGCGGCGTCGCGGCGACATTGCGGTCTGGTGGTGGCGATGATCGTGGACCGGCTGATCACGCCGCGCTCCAAACTGGGCTTCGTCCGTGCGGTGGATGCGGAGACTGCGACATCGAGCCTTGGCGCGGTGCTGCGCCTGGGTGAGGTGAAGGAGCGCGAAGCGTACGAGGCACTGGACTGGCTGCTCGAACGCCAGCAGCGGATTGAGAACGGCCTGGCAAGGCGGCATCTCCAAGACGGCGTATTGGTGCTCTACGACGTGAGTTCGTCGTATTTCGAGGGCCGCCGCTGTCCGCTGGCGCAGCATGGCTACAGCCGTGATCACCGCGGTGACCGGCCGCAGATCGTCTACGGGCTGCTGTGCACGCGCGAGGGGCTGCCGGTCGCAGTCGAGGTGTTCGACGGCAACACGGCCGACCCGGCGACGCTGAGCGCGCAGGTCGAGAAGCTCAAGGATCGCTTCGGCATCAGCCGCGTGGTGCTGGTCGGCGACCGCGGCATGATCACCTCGGCGCGGATCGGCGCAGACCTCAAGCCGGCCGGTGTGGATTGGATCACCTGCCTGCGGGCACCGGCCATTCAGGCGCTGGCGGCGGAGAACGGGCCGTTGCAGCTGTCGCTGTTCGACGAGCGCGACCTGGCCGAGATCAGCGCGCCCGAGATGTTCCCCGGCGAGCGGCTCATTGTCTGCCGTAACCGCGAACTCGCCGCCGAACGCGCGCGCAAGCGCGAGGAACTGCTGGCCGCCACCGAACGCGAGCTTGCCCGCATCCAGGCGCAGGTCCGCCGCAGGCACTCGCCGTTGCGAAGCGCCGCCGAGATCGGCCTGGCAGTGGGCGGTGTGGTGAACAGTCGGAAGATGGCCAAGCATCTCGCCATCGAGATCCGCGATGGCCACTTCGCATTCCAGCGCCGGATCGAACAGATTGAGGCAGAAGCTCGCCTCGACGGCGTCTACGTGATCCGCACATCCGTGCCGGTCGAGCATCTCGATGCGAACGAAGCCGTGCAGGCCTACAAGGATTTGTCACGGGTCGAACGTGCCTTCCGCAGCATGAAGACCGTTGATCTCGATATCCGCCCGATCCGCCACTGGACCGCACCGCGCGTGCGCGCCCACGTCTTCCTGTGCATGCTCGCCTATCACGTCGAGTGGCATCTGCGCGACGCCTTGGCCCCGCTGCTGTTCCACGACACTGAACGCGCTGCTGCAAGGGCAGAACGCTCCTCCCCAGTCGCCAGTACGGAACCGTCGGAGGCAGCCAAAGCCAAGAAGGCCACCAAGCGTACCGCCAACGGTCAGCGTGTCATGGGCTTCGCCGGCCTCATGACACATCTCGGGACGCTGACCCGCAACACAATGCGTGTGCCGATGCGAACCGCCCATCGGTTCACGCTTTACGCCAAGACAACTCCACTGCAGGAGGCCGCTTTCAGCCTGCTCAACCTCGAACCCATGCGTGTCCAGTAGCCACTAAAACTGATTGCCAATTCCGATAACCAGATCAATCACTTGCGCAGTTCACAAATGCAAACTTCGGTCTAAACCCCTGCGGCACCCGCCTAAGGTCGGGCGCATCATTGCGCAACATCGCCATGTCCGATTTCTCGTACTGGTCGTTGCAATCAAA
>DASXLF010000330.1:0-1956 GCA_036496405.1 Steroidobacteraceae bacterium
CACGTTCGAAGAGGATAAACTAGCCCCGCTTGGCCCCCAAGCTCTCGCGGGGCTTTTCTTTGCCGCATCCGACCGGCTTTTTCACAGCCGGCGACCGCCCTACGATGACCCCGTGCCCACCAAGCCACCAGTCATCGTGGCCAGCCACTAGCGCGCTAAGCGCGCGCGTAAGAGGACGGTGCAGCCCCCATCCCGAACCGCATTGTCACTGCCGCTAGCCCGCATATCTCACACTGTGTAGGTGCATCGGGGCCCCGAATCGGCGAAAGTTCTTTTGCGAGAAGGACTTTTGCTGAAGCGGAGGAGTTCCCCAATGCCGACAGAGTGTAGCCCGACGCTGTTTGAATTTGCACCTGTTGCGGGCCGTGCGGTTGTCGCGGCGTTCGATGGCGGCGCGATCACCTCGGATGCGGGAGGTCTGCTGCTGGGAGCGACCGACCGGGCGATCAGTTTGGTGGATCGATTTGCGACCTGCTTCACCGACCATCGCTGCGCCGATCTGATCGAACACGAGGTCAGCACACTGGTTGGCCAGCGCGTGTTCGGCATTGCGCTCGGCTACGAAGATCTGAACGACCACGACCAACTGCGCCACGACCCGATGATGGCGATCCTGGCCGGCAAGCTCGAAGCCCGCCGTGCCGACTGCGCGCCGGTCGCCGGCAAGAGCACGCTGAACCGGCTGGAGCTGAGCCGGCCGGAGGCAACGCGCTACCATAAGATCAGTCATGACCCGGCGGCGATCGAGACGCTGTTCGTCGATCTGTTCCTGGAGGCACACGCCAAAGCACCGGCGCAGATCATCCTCGACGTGGACGCCACGGACGATCCGCTACACGGGCAGCAAGAAGGCCGGTTTTTCCACGGCTATTATGATTGCTACTGCTACCTGCCGCTTTACGTGTTCTGCGGCCGTCACCTGCTGGCGGCGAAGCTGCGGCGGTCGAACATCGATGGGGCAGCTGGTGCGATGGAGGAAGTCGCTCGGATCATTGGCCGCATCCGCTGCCGCTGGCCGAAGACGCGCATTCTGCTGCGCGGCGATTCCGGCTTCGCCCGCGAAGCCTTGATGGCATGGTGCGAGGCCAACCGTGTGGACTACCTGTTCGGCCTGGCGCGCAATGCACGGCTGGAGGAAACGGTGAAGGCGGAGTTGCTCGCCGCCGCGCTCGATGCCATCCGCACCCGCCGGCCGGCGCGCCGCTTCAAGGACTTCCGCTATGCAACGCTCGACAGCTGGAGCTGCGAACGCCGTGTCATCGGCAAGGCCGAGGTGACGGACGACAAGGCCAACCCTCGCTTCATCGTCACCTCGCTTGCGCCCGGGGAGATCGACGGTCGGCGCCTCTATGAGAAGATCTACTGCGCGCGTGGCGAGATGGAGAACCGCATCAAGGAATGCCAGCTCGATTTGTTTGCCGACCGCACCTCGGCCGCCACCATGCGCGCCAACCAGCTCCGCCTGTGGTTTGCCTCAATGGCCTATGTGCTGCTCTGCGCGCTCCGCCGCATCGGACTGGCACACACGCAGTTTGCCGATGCCACCTGCGGCACGATCCGGCTAAAGCTGCTGAAACTCGGTGCGCTGGTGCGCATCAGCGTCCGGCGAATCAAACTCGCGATGGCATCCGCCTGCCCTTGGCAGGATGAGTTTGCGCTTGCCCATCTGCGGCTCGCCATGGCCGCCGCCTGACACGAAACAGACAGCGCACAGACAACGTTCACCACGACAACGCTGCCCAACCGGTGGCGATGGCGCCGCATGAGCGAAATGCCGCTGTCGTCCCTCCCGCTTGATCCTCACGAGCCCGGTGGCGCAATCCAGCCAAATCTGCCCCAGCGTACTCCCGGCTGTGAGAAATGCGGGCTAGAGGAGTTCCGGAACTACCAGCAGGACCTCATCGTCGGCGCCAGCCTCGCCGTCACCGCGCCCACCGGCCAGTACGATGCCTCGCG
>DASXLF010000331.1:0-1782 GCA_036496405.1 Steroidobacteraceae bacterium
GCCGCGGCCGCAGCGCTGACCAGAGCCCGCTTTCAGAGATAGCTGACACGCTCTCACCTCACCCTTATATGGGGAATGAGAGGTCAAGAGGTTCTATCGCTTTGTTTGGCCGAAGGACCATCGCTTCGTCCCGACCGCGTACTTGGAGGGCACCGTGCGCAAGGGCGGTCAAGGCTGGCCGCAGGCCACCGCCGCGAGGCGGCGCGCAAGCGGCCTTGACGGCCCGAGCACGGTGCCAGTCTGAAGAGGTCGGGAGTGGTGTTGCTGCAGCAGACATTGCACAGGTGAACGCTGGGCGCTGGTGCACTGCTCGTCGTGTGGACGGTCATCACCTTATATGCGGTCCGGCTGGATACAGGCCGATACCCTGATTCCTCATGCACGTTGGAGGACTGGCCCAAAAGAGGATGAGATCCATCTGAGAGAACGGATTGGTTAGGTCCCTGGGTGAGGTCGATCATCATCCCGTCTCCTGTGCAGCCTGCCACCGGGACTTCCTCGTCAGCCGCGCGGCGCAGCGCGCAGAATGGCACCCTCGGGCACCACGCCGTGCTCGAGGAAGCGCCACAGTGCCACCATTAGCTTGCGCGCCAAGGCGACGATGGCGATGCGCCTGGCACGGCCTTTCTGATCACCGACCCGGGTTTCGAACCAGCGGCTGAGCGCGCTGGTGGGCTGGTAACGTCGCCATATCCAGGCGAGCTCGATGGCAGCGGTACGGGCGCGCGCGTTGCCGGCTTTGCTGATGCCCTGCTCGCGCTCACTGCCGCCGCTGTCGAACGGGGTGCCGGTCAGACCGATGTAACTGCCGACCTGGCGACGGTTTTTGAAGTCGCGGAAGAACACCTCATGGATCAGCGTGTTGCTGCTGACCGGCCCCAGGCTCTTGAGCTCGATCAGCTGGGTGATCTTGGCGCCGATGCTGCCCTTCGCCGCCGCTTGGCGACGGGCCTCGGCCTGGCTCTCGATCTCGACGATCTGATCCTCGGCCAGCATCAGCCGAGCATGCTCGCGCTTGAGCTCGGCCATCAGGTGCGACGCCAGCGCGCGACCGTCGCCCGTGCGCACCGTGCCGAGCCAGTCACAGAACTGCTGGGCGCGCGGTAGAGCGTCACGCACGCCTTGGCCGTGCAGCAGGCCCTTCAGTCGGTTGATGTGTTGGGTGCGTTCGTTCACCAGCCGCTCACGCTCGCGGCTCGGCCGGCGATCGTCCTCCTGCTCTGACGACGGCACATGCACCACCTTGCAGGCGAAGCGATCGCCCCAACAGTACCGCATCAGAGCCGCCACCAACTGTTCCAAGTCCAGCCGGTCGGTCTTGGCCCGCCGCTTGCGGCGGTTCACCTGGATGCTGGCCGGATCGAGCACTCGATTGTCGACGCCGTGCGCCACCAGCCAGCGGTGCAGCCAGAAGCCGTCGTAGCCGGCTTCGTAGCAGCTCACCACCGGTATCGCCCGGTTGAGCTGTCTCTCCAGCTTCGTCCGTGCCTTGACGATCAGCTGCAGTGCTCCTTCGGCGTCACCGCCCTCCAGCGTGTGGCGGCTCAGCCGTCCGCCGGGCGATGCCAGTCCAAGCTTCCATCGCCCTTTGGCCAGTTCAAACGCCACGAACAGCGTGCCATGCTGTGGCCAAGCGGCGAGGGTCTCGATGCAGTGCGAGGACGTCATTGCTTCCTCCGTAGGCTGGTTGTGACATTCCAAACCTACCTCTCGAACTCTCGTCGCCCCATAGAATCTGAGGAGGCCGCGTAGCGGCCGTCTCGAAGGGTGGGCAGCAGTCGA
>DASXLF010000332.1:0-1518 GCA_036496405.1 Steroidobacteraceae bacterium
AAGAGGGGATGAAGTGGGAGCAAGCCAGCATTGCGCCCAACGATGCGCAGTTTCTGCAGACGCGGCAGTTTCAGCGCGCGGAAATTGCCGCGCTGTATCGCGTGCCGCTGCACCTGCTGCAAGATTTGCAGCGCTCCACCAATAACAATATCGAGCACCAATCGCTGGACTATCTGCGCTATACGCTGCGCCCCTGGGCGGTGCGCATCGAGCAGGAAGTAAACCGCAAGCTGCTGGGCGGCGCGTTCCACTTTGAATTCGATATGAACGATTTCCAGCGCGGCGATTTTGCCTCGCAGACCGCCGGGCTGAAAACACTCTTCGAGATTGGGCACAACAGCATCAACGATGGCCGCCGCGCGCTGCGCCAGAATCCCATCCCGGCAGCAGAGGGTGGGGACGTGCGCATGGTGCCCATGAACATGATGACGCTGGCCAGCGTGCTCGAGCAGCCGCCGCCCGATGAGAAAGACGACGTATCGGACGCAGACCCCACGCCTGGGCCTGCGCCGGTGTCGGAGAGATACCGCGGGCCGCTGGTGGCCAGCTATCGGCGGCTTTTCCGTGACGCGGTGGGCCGCATCACCAACCGCACAGAGCGCGATGCGCACTTTGCAGAGCGCGCCTTGCGCCCGGTGTTGACATCCCTGGCGGAAGCCATCGTGAGTGTGGAATTTTCCGGCAGCCTCGAGGCGCGGGATACGGAAGCCATTGCCGCGCTGGCGCGCGATTACGCGGCACGCAGTGCAGGCTGGGCCAAGCGGGACGCGGCCACCATCGCCACCGCCATCACCGAAGAAAGTTACACCGCGCTACAGCGGCAGCTAATAGGAGAGTGACGCAGTTATGAGCAGGAGCATAAAGAAAATTCCCGACTCCCCCACCACGCGCCACGCCCGCATACCGCAGGCCAAGTTGCAGCCGTGCTTCCGCGCTGCGCTGCAATCGGATGGCACGCTGGAGCTGCTGGTCTATGAGGACATCGGGGAGAATTTTTGGACGGGCGGCGGGGTCACCGCCAAAACCGTGAAACAGCAGATAGACGCTGCCGGGGCGTTTGAGCGCATCGCGGTGCGCATCAATTCGCCTGGGGGCGATGCCTTCGAGGGTTCGGCCATCTTGTCACTGTTGAAGGCACAGAAGAAGCCGGTGGCGGTGTACGTGGATGGTATCGCCGCGTCTGCGGCATCCATCATCGCCATGGCGGGGGACACCATCACCATGGGGCGCACCGCCATGATGATGATTCACAACGCATGGTCTGTCTGCATGGGCAGCGCGGTGGAGATGCGCAAGGCGGCAGACGTGCTGGACAAAATCAGCGCATCCATGGCGCTGGCCTACGTGGCGCGCAGCGGCATGAGCGCGGAAGCGGTAAAAGCCATCATGGATGCGGACACGTGGATGAGCGCAGAAGAGTGCGTGCAGCAGGGCTTTGCCACCGCGATTGCCGACGATCAAGACGGCGAAGCCGCCATGGCGCTGGCGCGTTCCTTCCGGTCGCTGGCCAAACTGAAG
>DASXLF010000333.1:0-1710 GCA_036496405.1 Steroidobacteraceae bacterium
AATCCTGCGCCCGCTCGCGCGGTACCTCGACCACGCCGACGGTGATATCCGCGCCTTTTTCCACGTGATAGGCGATCATCGGACCGTAGTCCATCTTGTAAATGTGATCGCCGGCGAGCACCAGCACGTGCTTAGGCCGCAAGGCGCGCAGCAAATCGAGATTCTGATAGACGCAGTCAGCGGTGCCGCGATACCAGTGCACACCCACCTGCTGCTGCGCCGGCACCACATCGATGAATTCACCGAACTCGCCGCGCAGGTAGCTCCAGCCACGCTGCACGTGCTGAATAAGCGACTGTCCCTTGTATTGCGTCATCAGGTAGATCTGCCGGATGCCGGAATTGACGCAGTTGGACAGTACGAAATCGATGATGCGGAACTTGCCGCCGAACGGCGTAGCCGGCTTGCAGCGATGCAGCGTCAGATCCTTGAGCCGCTCGCCGCGCCCGCCGGCCATGACCACGGCCAGGGCCCCGCTCGTCAGTCGGCTGACGTAGCGCCCGGAGGAAGCGCGCGACGGTTGTTTGGCCATTAAATTAGCAGTGTGGCGGGACGCGACGATCAGTGTACCTTGCAATACAAGCGAAGCTCTATCGTCCTACAAGCGTTTGAGCAAACCCAGCTCGAACGGATGCGCCAGCAGTTCGTGCGCGGGACGTATGCGTATCTCGAACGCGAACTGCCCGCAGGTCGGCGGCGAGGCCTGCAGCTCGTAGACCATGGCGCCGTCGGCATCGGTCTCGCCGGTGGCCCGCAGTGCGGCCTGCCAGAGATCGTCGGGAGTCTTACGAAACGATGACAGTGCCGGCAATTCGCTGCGCGCCTGCGGCAGTACGCGCTGGGCGACGAACTCAATCCGAACGTCCGGCGCTTTCAGTCCGTTGAGCGCGGCGGCGATACGCAGGTTCAACACCCCGGCGCGCGGCAGCTCGCGCGGTGCCTCGGACAAGCGGCGCAGCCGTACGCCTGGCCACGCCTCGCGTACCCGCTGCTTCCAGGCGGCCAGCGCCGCGGCAGCCGCCAGCCCGTCGTGCGTGAGACGCTGATAATGAGACGCGGCCGGGTAGTACAGGCCGCGCGCGTAGTCCTGCACCACGCGGCCCATGTTGAACAGCGGAATCACCGTGGTCATGGCGCGCTTGCAGCGCCTGACCCATTCGCTCGAATACCCTTGCGCGTTGCGCGCGTAGTACAAGGGCACGACTTCTTCCTCGAGCGCATCGAGCATCGCCGCGGAATCGAGTTCGTCCCTCCGGTTGGTGTCCTGCACGTTGGCCCCGGGAATACCCCAGCCATTGTCCTGATCGAAACCTTCCGCCCACCAGCCATCGAGAATGCTGAGATTGAGCCGGCCATTGACCGCCGCCTTGATGCCCGAAGTGCCGCTGGCTTCCAGCGGCGCGACCGGGTTGTTGAGCCAGACATCGACGCCGGTCACCAGCCAGCGCGCCAGTTGCAGGTCGTAGTCCTCAAGGAACACCACACTGCCGGCAAACTCCGGCGTCAGCATCAGCTGCTTGATTTCGCGCAGCACCTGCTGACCCGGCAGGTCCGCCGGGTGAGCCTTGCCGGCGAACAGAAACAATACCGGCCGCTCCGGATCGCCCACCAGTTTGGCCAGACGGACGCGATCGCGCATCATCAGCGAGGCGCGCTTATAAGTGGCGAAGCGGCGCGCGAATCCAAGCGTCAGCGTATTCGGCCGCTCCG
>DASXLF010000334.1:0-8806 GCA_036496405.1 Steroidobacteraceae bacterium
GGATGGCATCGGCCGCCACCGCGCAATCCTCGGGGGTCGACAGGTAATTGGGAGCGATCAGCGGCGGCTGCCTGGGATCAGCCGATGCGGGCCGCACCGTGCCGCGCGAGCTCGGGCGCAGATGACAGGCACTCACGGTGATGGCCGAAAAGGCGTGCAGAGGATCGCCGAATTGATCGAGCGACAGCGGCTGCACGTGAAACTGAAGATTGGCGCGGGACTGCGCGGGATCCGAGCGCATGAACAAGCCCAGTTGCGAGGGAGCCATGGTGAGTGCGCCGCGCCGGCGCAGCGCATAGTCGAGCACCATGGCGCTGCGCCACCACAGCGAGCTGAAGCGTTCGTTGAGCGTATCGACGCCGCGCAGCTGGTAAATGGCGCGCAGCTGCAGGTGATCCTGAAGATTCGCGCCCACGCCGGGCCGATCCAGCACGGTGGCGATGCCGAGCTCGGCCAGCCAGGCGTGAGGGCCGATGCCGGAGAGATGCAGCAGCTGCGGGGTGCCGATGGCGCCGGCACAGACGATGACCTCGCCGGTGGCGCGCGCCTGGAAGCGCTGGCCATCGCGGCAGAACTGCACGCCCCGGGCCGCGCCGCGCTCGATGATCAGCCGCTCCACCGTGGCGTGAGTCTCCAGGCGCAGATTCTCGCGCGCGCGCACCGGCCGCAGAAAGCCGCGCGCGGCCGACCAGCGCCGACCGCGCTTCTGGTTGACGTGAAAATAGGAAACGCCCTCGTTGTCGCCGCAGTTGAAGTCAGCGATGGCGGGCACGCCGAGCTGCACCGCCGCGGCGCGCACGGCATCGAGCACCGGCCAGGAGATGCGTGGGGCTTCCACGCGCCAGCCGCCGCCGCTGCCGTGGTGCTCGCCCGCGCCGAGGAAATGGTCTTCCATTTGCTTGAACAGCGGCAGCACGTCGCTCCAGCCCCACCCTTCCACCCCCAAGGCGCGCCAGCCGTCGTAATCGGCCGCCTGGCCGCGCATGCAGATCATGGCGTTGATGGCCGAGGAGCCGCCGAGCACTTTGCCGCGCGGATAGGCCAGCGAGCGATGGTTCAGCCCGGGCTCACTCTGGGTACGGAACATCCAGTCGCAGCGCGGATTGCCGATGGCGAACAGGTACCCGGCCGGTATGTTCAGCCAGATCCAGCGGTCCGCACCGCCCGCCTCCAGCAGCAGCACGCGCCGATCGGGATGGGCGGATAATCGATTGGCGAGGATGCAGCCGGCCGTGCCGGCGCCGACGATGATGTAGTCGTAGTCCCCTTCGAGCCAATTTACCGTAGAGTCAGCCACACGCTGCTGCCGGCTGCGCCGACGTAGCTAAAAATAAAAGTTGTACCAAATTAGCTACGTCCGTATTATCGTTGGTCATTATGTCCGCAAGCAGCGTGTAAGGCCGTGGCCGAAGCCCCCCACCGAGTGGGTGAAGAGGCGCTGGCCGAGCTATTCGACCGCGCCAACACGGTGCTGGACAAGGCCCGGGCCAATGCGCTGGAGCCAGAGAAGGAGAAAGTGCTGCGGCGCTTCAGCCTGACCGAAGCCACCCGGCTGCTGGGCATTCATACCGACACATTCTACGAGCTGCAGCAGGACCCGACAGCCAATATTCCCACCGGCGAGAAAGGCGCTCGCCGGCGGCTGTTCACGCTGGCCGAGATCCATGCCATCCAGGAACACCTGAAATTGCTGCCGCGGCAGAAGCTGGACATCCGCCAGGCGGTGACCCTGACGGTGGCGAACTTCAAGGGCGGCGTCGCCAAGACTTTCACCGCCGTGAGCCTGGCGCAGTACTTCGCCATGCGCGGCTACCGCACGCTGGCCATCGATCTGGATCCGCAGGGCAGCCTCACCACCAGTTTCGGCCTCAACCCGGCCACCGACATCGATGACTGGCAGACCATCCTGCCCTACTTCTACGGCCGCGCGATCGTCGAGCAAGGCGGCAATGTCTGGCCCGATTCGCTGCGGCCCGCCATCCAGCCCACCTACTGGCACGGCCTGGACCTGGTGGCGGCCAACCTCAACCTGTATTCCGGTGACTTTGCCCTAGGAATTCGCCGTGACTCGGAGACCGCATTCCGCTTTCATCGTCCGTTGCTGGATGCCATCGATACCATTCGTGGTGAATACGATATCGTCATCATCGACACCCCGCCGTCGCTGTCCTTCTCCACTTCGACGGCGATCTGCGCGGCCGACGGCCTGCTGATCCCCGCCCCGGCCGCCATGATGGACTTCGAGTCAGCGCGCTACTTCCTGAAACTCACCAAGGAAGTGCTGGGCGCGGTGCGCCACAGCTACAACATCGTCAAGGAATTCGAGTTTCTGCGGGTGCTGATCACCAAGTTCGAGCCGGGCGCGAACGTGCAGCAGAAGCTCGCGAACTGGCAGCGCGGCATCTTCGATGAGTTCTGCCTGAGCGAGCCCATGCTGCTATCCAAGGCCGTGCAGAACCTGGGCCCTACCCTGCAGACTCTCTATGAAGCCGGCCCCAGTTATCGCGGCAGCCGCGAGGGACTGAAGCGGGCGCTCGAGTCGGTGAATGCCGTCAATGGGCTGATCGAGCAGGAAGTGCTGGCGGTGCTCAAGCGCTGGGCGGCAGCCTCGCCCAGCACCCTGGCCGAGCGCGCCGCATGAGCAGCTCCAAACACTTCAAGCATCCCGGTGCCGCCCCGGCCGATCCGGTGATGGCGGACCTCTTGAAACTGGGCCGGCCGGGCGAGAAGCGCGAGGGCCCGTCCACCTTCGTCGGGCGCGTGGGCATGCAGGCCGGCCTGGGTTTTGCGGCCGAAAACGAGCGGCTCAAGGCCGAGCGGGCCGAGGGCATGGTGATTCTGCGGCTGGACCCGAAGACCATCGGCCGCACGCGCTTCGCCAATCGCAACGAGCGCAGCCTGTCCTCGCGTGATGCCAAGTTCAAGCGACTCAAGGCCAGCATCCTGGCCGAGGGCCAGGACACGCCCATCCGGGTGCGGCCGGCAGCCGCGGGCAGCGACAAAGAATACGAGCTGGTGGAGGGCCATCGCCGGCATGCGGCGATCCTGGAACTCGACCGGCAGACCGAGGGCGGCTTTGCGATCCTGGCGCGCCTGGATGCCAAGGCGGCCGAGGCCAAGGATCTATTCGAGAAGATGTACCGCGAGAATGCCGAACGCGAGGATCTGTCGGCGTTCGAGACCGGCAGCATGTTCGCGCAGGGGCTGACGGCCGGCATTTACCGCACGCAGCGCGAGCTCGCGGCGCGCATGGGGCTGGATGAAGCCACCGTCAGTCAGTACCTGACGATTGCTAATCTGCCGCCCGAAGTGCTGGCGGCATTCGGCGATGTGCGGCTGATTGCCATGCGCTGGAGTGCCGCGCTGGCCCGGGCCTGTAAGGAACATGGGGCCGAGACTCTGGCGCGCGCGCGCAAGTGCAGCCGGCAGGAGCCGCGGCCCGAGGCCGAGGCGGTGTACAAATTGCTGACCGGGGCAGGGACCGCGGCGCGCTCCAAGCGGCGCGGTTCCAAGCTGTCTGAATCGGTGAAAGTCGACAACAAGGTGCTGTTCACCGTGGCGCTCAAGGATGGCCGCTTTGCCATCAGCCCCAAACAGATCGAGACCAGCGAACTGCCCATGCTGTACGAGGATCTCAAGTCGTACGTGCACCGCTGGCTGTCGGCGCGCAAGCGAGCCAAGGGGTGAGCACCGTGAGGGACAGCGTGGCGGGTGCAGGCGAGGGGACGCGAATACTTTGGCGCGCCAAAGTATTTCTGAGAGGCGGACTGCGGGTGGGTGCGAGAACTTTGGCGCGCCAAAGTTGTGCCGATCCACCGCCGCAGGCATGCCATCCATACCGCAGCGAAGGGCCGGCAAAACCGGCCCTTCGCCGTTTCTGGCCCGGAGAAATCACTGCAGGAGGGGCTATGCCACCAGCGCAATAAAAAGGCCCCTTACGGGGCCTTTTCAGTTCCAGGGTCGATTCGCCGGAAGGCGCGAAACTAGCCGAGAGCTCACAATTCAAGGTTAGTTACCCGGATAGCCCGGGTCAAGAGCAATTCCCGCCGAATCGCTGATTTTCAAAGAATTCGTGTCGATCGAAGGGAGTTGCTATGTCCATGGTAAACCTGAGCGCAGCCGCGGTGCCTGAGCGCACGGCACGCGACCCCAGGGGGGTGCTGGCGCGCGAGAAGTATTTCAGTCTGCGGCCCAAGCCGCTGGAGCAATGGCTGTGGCGGCAACACGTGGCGCCGGCCGCCGAGCGGGTGTTCTGGCTGCACTGGCAGGAGGGCATGCGCAACGGCGACTGGTGCTCGGAGATCCCGCTGCGCCGGGTGGCGCAGCAGTGCTGCCTGGATGTCTCCACGGTCACGCGCGCCTACCAGCTGCTCACCGGGCTGGGACTGATCCGGCGTGCCGATCCCGGCCGCGATCCGGCCAATCCGTTCCAGCAGGCCACGGCGATCACCGAGGTGCTGATACCGCGCGAGCTGCTGCTGGAACTGGATCGGCATGGCAACCGTGCGTGCATGACCGCCAAGTCCGAAGCTGTCGCGCCGGCGCCCGCGTCGATTGCGGCGGTACCCGCGCCGGTGGCCGGGCGCGCCAGCGATCCGTTTTCCGGCCTGACGCTCAAGCAACGCCTGGCCGCCATGGCGGTCCTGACCGGCCTGATGTCCGCCGGAGAGCGGCAGCAATTCGATCACGCGCTGCGCCTGCACCGCGCCAGCATCGTGTTCGATGAGGCCTCGCGCCTGGGTCCGGAACAGCGCTCGAGCGTGCTGCAATGGCTGGATATCTGCGCCCTCAAGCCCGCCGCCGCCACGGCCGCCGCATCCGCAACCGCGATCACGGCCACGCCCAGCGGGCCGCGGCAGCTGAGCGTGCTGGAGCTGGCGCGGCTGCGGCGCCAGCTGCAGGCACTGGTGACACTGCCGCTGCTGGCCGAGCGCCTGCGCGAAGTGGTGTGGTCGATCGAGCACGGCGCCCTGCGGCGCTTTCAATGCCTGCATGCCACGCGCATCGCGCTGAAGAAAATCCGCGACGGTGAGTGGTCACGGCCGCACCGCATGCCGCCGCAGTGGACGAGGTCGCTGTCGCTGGCGGGGGAGGGCAGGGTGCACGGTGCATAGGCCGAGCCCTGCCGTACGGCATAACGAAGAGAGGATTTATTCCGGAAGGATTGAGATGAAAAACAATCATACGGCTGACGCCGATGGGATGTTTTGGATACCGGAAGGAGAGCCGAATCAAGACCTAAGCGTGGAACATCTCGTGTGGTGTCGCAGGATCAATCCGGAAATATCGAAGCATTTTCAATATACTGTGAAATATCGGCCGGGCCTTGGCGTGGAACATATGTTGGTTTTCAGGCCATGTGCGCTGTGAGGGGAACATGTTTCCCTTGAGCGCGAGAGCCTGCGGCATGCGCTATGTTCGCTAACGAACACTAGCGGCGGCCGCAAGTACGACTAATTGGTAATCAACAGCGCTGGAGTATTCATGAAGCTAGTGAGCGTCGGGCATCAGGGTCGCGTGGTCGCAGGACTGTGGCTCACCAATGGCGTGCTGGACCTTGCCGCCGCGGCGAAGCAGGGCGGGGAGCGTGCGCCCATGACATCGATGCTCGAGATCATTCGCGGCGGCGAGGACAGCTACGGTGCACTCAAGCGCCTGGCGGCGCGCGCCGCGCAATTCTCCGCCGCGCTGCTGCCGCACGCGGCAGTGGAGTTACTGGCGCCGATTCCGCAGCCGTTGCGCAATATATTCTGCGTCGGCCGCAATTATCTCGATCACGTGAAGGAAGGACACCAGGCGCGCGGCACGGACGTGAAATTGCCGGAAGTGCCGCAGTTCTTCACCAAGGCGACGCACGCCATGAACTCAGCCAACGGCGATGTGCGCCTGGATCCGCGTCTGACGCAGCTGCTCGATTATGAGGTGGAGCTGGCGGTGATCATCGGCCGCAGCGGCCGCGATATCAGTGCCGCACAGGCGTTCGATCATGTATTCGGTTATGCGGTGTCCAACGATGTGACGGCGCGCGATGTGCAGCGCCGGCACGAACAATGGTTCAAGGGAAAATCGCTCGACACGAGTTTTCCGTTCGGTCCCTGGATCATCGATCGCGAGGAAGTCGGCGACCCGAGCACGCTCGAGCTGGTGCTGACGGTCAACGGCGAGGAACGCCAGCGCGCCAAGGTGTCGCAGATGATCTTCGACATTCCGACCATCATCGCCTCGCTGTCGGCCGGACTGACGCTCGAGGCCGGCGACATCATCGCCACCGGCACGCCGTCGGGAGTGGGCTATGCGATGAAGCCGCCGCGAAGCCTGCGTGGCGGCGACCTGATGGTCACCGCGATCAGCCGCATCGGCGAGCTCAGAAACCGTATCGTCGAGGTGTGAGGCGGCGCTGAATCAGGCGGCGGCGCCGCTGCCGGTGAGGTAATTCATGGCCGCGTCCACGCCGCCGGAGCGATGCGGGACGCGCAGGCTCTTCAGGCCCATCTCCACCCCGGTGAGTGTGGCGGTGACGATCATGTCGTGGAAATCGCCGATGTGGCCGATGCGGAATATGCGGTCGGTGACTTTGCCAAGTCCGGCGCCGAGCGACATGTTGCTCTGGGCGAGAATGCTGGCGCGCAATTTATCGGCCGAGTAACCCTCGGGCATCACCACGCCGGTGAGCACCGGCGAGTACTCGGAAGGCACGCGGCACTGGATGTCCAGGCCCCAGTGACGCACCGCGCGGCGCGTGGCCTCGGCGGCGCGCGCGTGGCGCGCAAATACCCGCTCCAGTCCTTCCGCCTGCAGCAGCTCGAGTGCCACGCGCAGAGCCTGCAGCAGGTTGGTGTTGGGCGTGTAGGGAAAGTAGCCGGACTTGTTGGCGGCGAGCATGCCGTCCCAGTCCCAATAGGAGCGCGGCAGCCGCGCCTGTTTCGAGGCCGCGAGTGCCTTCTTCGAAAGGGCATTGAAGGACAATCCCGGCGGCAGCAGCAGGCCTTTCTGCGAGCCGCCGATGCTCACATCCACGCCCCACTCATCGTGACGGTAGTCGACGGTGGCCAGGGAGGAGACGGCGTCGACCATCAGCAGTGCCGGATGATGGGCGCTATCCATGGCCTTGCGGATGGCGACGATATCCGAGAGCGCGCCGGTGGAGGTTTCATTGTGGACCACGGCCACGGCCTTGATCTGGTGCGCGGGATCGGCGGCCAGGCGTGCGCCGATGGCGCCGGGGTCGGCGGCCGAGCGCCAGTCGCCGGCGATGAACTGCGGCGCAAGGCCCAGCTGCTGCGCGATCTTTCGCCACAGCGTGGCAAACTGCCCGGTCTCATACATCAGCACCTGATCGCCCGGCGACAAGGTGTTCACCAGCGCAGCTTCCCAGGCGCCGGTTCCGGAGGCGGTGTAGATAACCACCGGCTCCTCGGTCTTGAATATTTCCTTGATGCCGGAGAGCAGCCCGAGTACCAGGCGTGCGAACTCAGGTCCTCGATGATCGATGGTCGGCAGGGCGAGCGCCTGCAACACGGCCAGCGGAATATTGGTCGGCCCCGGTAACTGTAGAAAATGACGGCCCGGCTGATACGGCACAGAACTTCTCCCTGAGTGACTGATGGTCAGTGAATGGCGGCTAATGCCGGGCCGCGGGCTTACCCGCGGCGCCCACCAGCTCACCGGCGCGCACATTCTCGTAGCGCCGGCCGAGCACGAAGGCCACCGGAAACCACAGCGCCGAAACGATGACGCCGAAGATGGCCAGTCCCGCCACGCCGTGCGGCAGAATCACCGAGCTGACCCAGGCGGAACTGACGTCACCGAAGCGATAGACCACGGTATCGATCACGTTCTTGGCCTTGTACTTGCTCTCCTGGTCCACCACGGTGAACAGCATTTCACGCGTGGGCTTGGCCACGGCGTACTCGGCCACGCGGCGGATGATCTGAATGCTCGCCAGCACCAGCAGCACGGGCGAGAAGGCGACGGTGAGGAAGGCGATCACCATCACCACCGGATTGACCAGCAGGCCGGTGGTGACACCGAAGCGCGAGATGATGCGGCCGGTACCGAACAGCTGCAGGAACAGGGCGATGCAGTTGACCGACAGATCGATCATGGCATAGGCCTGGGTGCGGGCATTGCGGTCGGCGAACGCCTTGGTGATCAGATCACCCAACTGGATGTAGACGATGGTGGATATCCAGGTCATCAGCAGCAGAAACACCGCCAGCAGCAGCAGGTAAGGCGAGCGCAGCAGCAACTTGAAGCCGTCGAAGGGATTGCCGGCGAGCTTGTGATCCAGCGTGGTCTTCTGCGCCTCGGCGCCGGCGGCCAGCAGTTTCTTCTTCTCCTTAGCCAGCAGCGTAACCAGCCACGCGGTGAGCGTGAATCCGGCGGCCGAGATCAGCATGAGATTGTTGTTGCCTAGCCCCTTCACCAGAAAAGTGGCAATCGCCGGGCCGGCGATACCGCCCAGCGTGCCGCCCGCGGCCACGAAACCGAACAGCCGCTTGGCCTGCGTGCGCGAGAAGATGTCGGCCATGAAGGTCCAGAACACGGAAATGATCAGGATGTTGAAAGTACTGACCCAGATGTAGAACGCCGCGGCGACGCCGCGATCGTGGGCGGAGAACTGGAACAGGGCGTAGAACAGCAGGATGGTGATGGCGACGAAGCCATACACCCAGGGCAGGAAGGTCGAGAGCCGCAGGCGCGCGGCCAGCCCGGAATACAGCGGCGCAAACAGGAAGCTGGCAATAAAGGTACCGGTGAACAGCTCCTGTATATGTGCCATGCCGTACACAGTGCCCATGGCGTC
>DASXLF010000335.1:0-1908 GCA_036496405.1 Steroidobacteraceae bacterium
CGCAGCCCCGGCTGGGCGCGTTCGACGATCAGCGGCCGCAAGGCAGCGTTCACATCCTGCGCCACGGGCAGGAAGTGGACCGCGACCGGCGTGGCGAAGAGACTGCGAATCTGCGGCTTGCTGGCTGCCATGTGCCTATTCCAGCACGATTCTGGGTGCGCTGCGTTGCGCCTGCGCCACACCGGCGGCGACTTCTGCGGCCACGGCGCGGAAGGCCGCGGCCTCCGTGCTGTGCGGCGCCTGCACCATAATGGGGGTTCCGGCGTCCGAGGTCTCGCGGATGAGCGGCACGAGCGGAATCTCGCCGAGGAACGGCGCGTCCATTTGTTGCGCTGTCTCGCGCGCGCCGCCGTGGCCGAAGATGTGCGAAGCCTCGCCGCAATGTGGGCAGAGAAACACGCTCATGTTCTCCACGATGCCCAGCACCGGCACGTCCGTCTTGCGGAACATCTGCAGGCCCTTGCGCGCGTCGATCAGCGCGATGTCCTGCGGCGTCGACACGATCACCGCGCCTTTCAACGGCACGCGCTGCGCGATGGTGAGCTGCGCATCGCCAGTGCCGGGTGGCATGTCGAGCACCAGCACGTCCAGCGGCGCCCAGGCGACATCGCTCATCATCTGCGTCAGCGCGCTCTGCACCATCGGCCCGCGCCACACCAGCGGCGAATCTTCGCCCACCAGAAACCCGATGGACATTGTCTTCAGCCCGAACTTCTCGATCGGCTGCAGCTTGTCGCCGTCGCTCACCGGTTTGTGGTTGATGCCGAGCAGCCGCGGCACGGAGGGGCCGTAGATGTCCGCATCCAGCAGCCCCACTTTCATCCCAAGCTGCGAGAGCGCCAGCGCAAGATTTACTGCCACCGTGGATTTGCCGACGCCGCCCTTTCCGCTCGCCACCGCGATCACCGACTCCACGCCCGGAATACCGGCGCGCTGTGGCGTGTGGCCGTGCGGCGCGTGTGCATGCGGTGCCTGTGGTTGCGGCCGCTGGTCCTGGTGCGCCGTCAGCACGGCTGTGACCGACAACACGCCGGGCAGCCGCGCCACCGTTCTTTCGCAGGCTTCGCGCAAAGGTTCAGCGGAGCGTCCGCGCTCCGGCGCCACCTCGACGGCGAAGCCGACGTTGCCGCCCTTCAGCACCAATCCCTGCACCATGTCCGCTTCGACGACGGTCTTTCCCGTCGCCGGATCGGTCACGGCGGCGAGCGCCTTCAGCACATCTTCCTTGGTGACGGGCATGTTTGCGCCTTTCTCTGGGCACACCTATATAACGCGCACCTTTGTCGAACCAAGGAATCGCTGGGGCGCTTCCTGAAAGCGGGTGTCGATGCCCTGGAACACGCCATCAGGCGGTGACAATGACAATCGCGGGCCGTGGGGCCGCACGCCACAATCCGGCGGCGGCGGACCGCGCAAGCCGCCCGATCTCGAAGACTTGCTGCGCCGTGGGCAGGACCGTCTGCGCAATATTCTCCCCGGCGGCGGCCGCGGTTTCACCACCGGCAGCCTGATCATCATCCTGCTTGGCGTCGTGGTCGTCTGGCTGCTCTCCGGGATTTACGTGGTGGGTACCCGCGAGCAGGGCGTGGTGCTGCGCTTCGGCCAGTTCACCGCCCGCACCGGCCCCGGCATCAACTATCACCTGCCCTGGCCCATCGAGACGGTGGAGACGCCGGAAGTCACCAAGCAAAACCAGATCAACATCGGCTACGGTCAGGTCACCGATCAGAACGGCCAGACCACCACCGAGGACATTCCCGAAGAAAGCCTGATGCTCACCGGCGACGAGAACATCATCGATATCAATTTCGCCGTGTTCTGGAAGATCAACAATGCCGTCGACTACCTGTTCAGCACCCGCAACCCCGACATTATCGTCAAGGCGGTGGCGGAGAGCTCGATGCGCGA
>DASXLF010000336.1:0-2718 GCA_036496405.1 Steroidobacteraceae bacterium
TGCATTCCTGAAGGTTTCGCTCTGTAGCTTTGGTGGTGGGATCGTCTGGGCGCACCGAATCGCCGTGGCGCAACGCCGATGGGTATCCCCCCGGTGACTGCCGCCTTGCCGACGCGAGCGGACGTTTGATCTAAACGGCGCTTGTATGAGCGCCGCTAAGATCGGGGACAGCGAGCTTGATGGAGATCATCACCGGGGTTGAACGGCGGCGACGTTGGAGCGCTGCGGAGAAGCTACGGATTGTCGCTGAGACCGAGCAGCCTGGCGCGGGCATCGCTGAGATTGCCCGGCGGCATGAGATCAGCCGAGGACTGCTGTGGAACTGGCGAAGCCTGGTCCGGCGTGGGGTTCTGCGGCCGGAACCGCAAGCGGTATTTGTCCCGGTACAGCTGATCAGTGACCGGTCGACCACGGAACGTCCGAGGCGAGCGGAGCTGCCGGCGGTGATCGGCCGCGATGCTGCTGTGGCCGATGGCAGGATTGAGATCACGCTGCCGGATGGTACCTCGATCAGGGTTGGACAAGAGATCAGCCTGGTGACGTTGCGGCGTGTGGTGACAGTGCTGCGCGGATGATTGCGCCACCATCCGGTGTGCGGGTCTGGTTGGCCACGGGAGCGACAGACATGCGCCGTGGCATGAACGGCCTGGCATTGCAGGTTCAGGAGGCACTGCATCGCGATCCGCATGCCGGCGATCTCTACGTGTTTCGCGGACGTCGCGGCAACCTGCTGAAAATTCTTTGGCACGACGGTCTGGGGATGTCGCTGTACGCCAAGCGTCTGGAACGTGGCCGGTTCATCTGGCCGTCGCCGGCGGATGGTGTTGTCGCGATCACCGCCGCACAGCTCGGCTATATGCTGGAGGGGATCGACTGGCGACATCCGCAACGCACATGGCGACCGGAGATGGCTGGCTGAGGCGACAGTTTTTCCCGACGCGCTGTCGATTCGTCGTGCATGACAACGGGCGCCTGTGATCCGATCATCGCTGTGACGCCTGCACCGGACAACGGCTCTGACGATATCGACAGCCTGCGCGCCGCGCTCACTGCCGAACAGCTGGCACGCCGCGAAGCGGAGGCGCGTGCCTCCGGTGCCGAGGCGATGGTGGCACACCTCAAGCTGATGATCGCCAAGCTCAGGCACGACCAATACGGAGCCGCCTCTGAACGCAGCCGCAAGCTGATCGACCAGATGGAGCTGGAGCTCGAGGAGCTGGAAGCCGGAGCTGCGGAGAATGCCGCAGCCGTTGCGCAGCCCGATGCGGACAGCACGAATGTCCATGCGTTCATTCGTCGCAAGCCTGTGCGGGGTCCGTTGCCCGCACACCTGCCGCGCGAGCGGGTTGTGCTTCCCGGCCCAACCGCCTGCCCCTGCTGTGGCGGCGCTCTTGCCAAGCTGGGCGAGACCATCACGGAGACATTGGAGGTCATCCCGCGTCAGTGGAAGGTGGTGCAGACGGTGCGGGAGAAATTCACCTGTCGTGCCTGCGAGACCATCACCCAGCCGCCGGCACCGTTCCATCCGATCGCGCGGGGCCGCGCGGGGCCGAACCTGCTGGCCATGGTGCTGGACGCGAAGTTTGCGAACCACCTGCCGTTGAACCGTCAGAGCGAGGCGTATGCGCGCGAGGGCATCGATCTCGACGTCTCCACGCTGGCGGATTGGGTCGGCGCCTGCACGGCGACACTGGCGCCGCTGTTCACTCTGCTCCAGGCGCACGTCATGGCAGCCGAACGGCTGCATGGCGATGACACGACCGTGCCCGTGCTGGCGAAAGGCAAGACGATCACCGGGCGGCTATGGACCTATGTGCGTGACGATCGTCCATTCGGCGGACCCGGACCACCGGCGGCGATGTTCTACTACTCACGCGATCGGGGCGGTGAGCATCCGCGGCGGCATCTCGCCGGATATCGTGGGATCCTGCAGGCGGATGCCTACGCCGGCTTCAATGACCTGTACTCCGAGGCACGCAAGCCGGACCCGGTGACCCAGGCCCTGTGCTGGGCGCACGGGCGGCGCAACTTCTTCAAACTGGCCGAGCTGGCGAAGGCGCCGGTTGCGATCGAAGCCGTGCGGCGGATCGATACGATCTTCGACATTGAGCGCACCATCAATGGTCTGCCCATCGAACAGCGTCACGCCGTGCGGCAGGAGCGGACCGCCTCACTCGTGGATGATCTTCAGGGTTGGATGCGCGATGTGCGCAGCAGGATGTCGCGCCACGCCGACGTGGCAAAGGCAATCGACTACATGCTGAAGCGCTGGCCTGCCTTCCGCCGGTTCATCGATGACGGGAGGATCTGTCTGACGAACAATGCCGCCGAACGCGCCCTACGTGGGATTGCACTGGGTCGCAAGGCATGGCTGTTCGCGGGTTCCGATCGCGGCGGCGAGCGGGCCGCGTCGATGTATTCCCTCATCGTCACCGCCAAACTGAATGACGTCGATCCTCGCGCCTGGCTGGCTGATGTGCTCATCAGGATCAACGATCATCCTGCGGCCCACCTGCACCAGCTGCTGCCGTGGAACTGGCGAGCCGCAGCACTCATGGCCGCCGCCTGATCACACCCAAGGGTGGTCCGCGTCAACCGCGGTATTCGGCGGATGGATACGTTTCGTGGACCTGAAGGTGCGGTTCGGCGATTGCAACGAACGACGGCAGCGCGAGGGTGGCAGGATCGGTGACATGGTCGTACCAGCGCCCAAGTCGG
>DASXLF010000337.1:0-3335 GCA_036496405.1 Steroidobacteraceae bacterium
AGAGCGTCGACATCATCCGGATCACGCCGCGGCGATCTCAACCGGCGTAGATTCCGGCGTACTGCTCACGCAATAGATTTTTCTGCACTTTACCCATGCTGTTGCGTGGCAGCTGATCGACGAAAATAAATCGCTTCGGCAACTTGTAGGCAGCCAGCCGCGCGCGCAAAGCCGTGAGTGCCTGGATATCCGTGGGCTCGAGCGCGCCCTCGGAGCGCACGATCACCGCGGTCACGCCTTCGCCGAAGTCAGGATGCGGCAGCCCGATCACGGCTGATTCGAATATTCCAGGCAACGCATCGAGCTCGGTCTCAATCTCCTTGGGATAGACATTGTAGCCACCGCTGATGACCACATCCTTGTTGCGGCCGATGATGAATACATAGCCGCGCGCATCAATGCGGCCCAGGTCCCCGGTGATGAAATAGCCGTCTTCGCGAAAATCCGCGCGCGTCTTGTCGGGCTGGCGCCAATAGCCGACAAACACATTGGGCCCTTTGACTTCGATCATGCCTACCTCGCCAGATAGCAGCGCCGCGCCACTGGTCACATCGGTGATTCGCAGGCTCACGTCCGGCAGCGGCAACCCCACCGATCCCGGCACCCGTTCACCGGTGTACGGATTGGAAGTGTTCATACCGGTCTCCGACATGCCGTAGCGTTCGAGCAGCCGGTGGCCGGTGCGCTCGGCCCATTGGCGATGGGTATCACTGAGCAGCGGCGCAGAGCCGGAGATGAACAGGCGGCACTGCGCGGTGACGGACCGGTCCAGTCGCGGATCCTTGAGCAGGCGCACGTAGAACGTCGGCACGCCCATCATCACGCTGGCCCGCGCGAGATGCCGCAGCACGAGATCGGGGTCGAAGCGTGGCAGGAAAATGATGCTGCTGCCCGCCGCCAGCGTGATGTTGATGGCCACGAACAGGCCGTGAATGTGAAAGATCGGCAGCGCATGCAGCAGCACATCCTCGGACGTGAAGTGCCATTGCGCCGCCAGCGTGCGCGCATTGGATACCAGGTTGGCCTGCGAGAGCATGGCGCCCTTGGAACGGCCGGTGGTGCCCGAGGTGTAGAGAATGGCGGCCAGATCCTGGTCCCGTCGTGCCACGGTCTCATAGCGCGTTGACTGACGTTCCGCCTCGGCCATCAGCGTGCCGCGACCATCGGCCCCCAGCGTGCGTACCGCGCCCACGCGCGCGCGCGCCGCCAGAGATTGCAGCAATTCATGCCGGTCCGGCGCGCACACGAACAGCGCCGGCTCGGAATCGGCGAGAAAATATTCCAGTTCCGGAGCCGTGTAGCCGCTGTTGAGCGGCAGGTAGACCGCGCCGGTGCGCAATGTCGCCAGGTACAGCAGCACCGCCTCGATGCTCTTCTCAACCTGCACCGCCACCCGGTCGCCCGGTCGCACGCCCAGCGCCACGAGTGCGTTGGCCAGGCGCCCTGACTGCGCCAGCGCCTCGTCATAACGCAGCACGCGACCGGTGTCGCTGCGCAGAAACTCGCGTCGCAGTGCGGTCTCCGCGCTCGGAAAAAGCTCGGCAAACGCGCCCCCGCTCACGACTGCGCCGCGACCGGGCGATGCCGCTGGAAGCACTCAATCGCGGCACGCGCGGCCGGCCCGTGCAGTTGCGGCTGCACCAGCACCAGATACAAGGGCAGCCGGCGCACGGCCCCGGCGGCCAGCGGCAGGCGCCGCAATGAGTGCCGGCGCAGTGCCTCGCCGATCAGGTGCTGCGGAATCCAGGCATAGCCCAATCCGGCCTGCACCATCGCCAGCGAGGCCTCGAGACTGCCGACCGTGCAACGACGCTCGGCGCCGAGCCATCCCTCGTCGCGCGGCGCCCTGGTGCCCGAATCGCGCACCACGGTCTGCACATGCCGCACCAGGTCTTCCGCCATCAACGGCCGCTGCAGCTCGAACAGCGGATGATCCGGACGCGCCACGGCAACGAAACTCACGTCCATCAGGAACTCACCCAGTATTCCGGCCGGCACATGGCTGCTCACGACTACGTCCGCACTGCCGTCGATGATGGCCTCGTCGGCGCCGGATAACACCGCGTCGGATAATTGGATCTGCGTATTGGGGCACAGCTGACGCAGCTCGCCGACGATCTTCAGCAGCCGCTCGCGCGGAAAGGCGGCATCCACCACCAACCGTAACTCACTTTCCCAGCCCTGCTTCAGGCTACCAGCCAGCAGTTCCAGCGTCGCGAGATCGTGCAGCAATGGCCGCGCGCGCGCCAGCAACGTCTGCCCCTCGGGAGTCAGCACCGCCCGGCGCCCGACGATGGCCAGTAACGGCACCTTGAGTGCCGACTGCAGGCGCGCAATCGCGTAGCTCACCGCGGATTGGCTGCGATGCAGACCGACGGCGGCGGCGGCGAAACCACCCTGATCCACCACTGCGGCCAGCACCGCCCATTGCTCCAGCGAGGTCCGGGGAACAGCCATACAGATTCATTTATCCGATAGATAGCCGCCAAATATTGCGCTTTTCTATTCATTAAATCGAGCTTATGGTCTGTTTTCTACTGGAGAGGCACCATGCAACAGATTCGACGCGGTAACGAGCGCGGCTTTGCCGACCACGGCTGGCTCAAGTCGTGTCATTCCTTTTCCTTCGCCGACTATTTCGACCCGCAGCACATCGAATTCGGCGCGCTGCGCGTCATCAACGAGGATCGCGTCCAGGCCGGCCAGGGATTTGGCACCCACGCTCATCGCGACATGGAGATCATCAGCTACGTGCTGTCGGGAGAGCTGGCGCACAAGGATTCCATGGGGAACGGCTCGACGCTGGTTCCCGGTGACGTGCAGCGCATGAGCGCAGGCTCGGGTGTCAGGCACAGCGAGTTCAACCCATCGAGCGAGCGGCCGGTGCATTTTCTGCAGATATGGATTACGCCCAATGCCAATGGCATCGAACCCAGCTACGAGGAGAAGCACTTTGAGCCGCGCGAAAAGCGCGGTCGCCTGCGCCTGATCGCCTCACCCGATCGCGCCGATGGCTCGGTGCTGATTCACCAGGATGCGCGCGTATACGCCGGACTATTCGATGGCACCGAGAGCGCCTCGCTGGCGATCGCCGCAGGCCGCCGCGCGTACGTGCATGTGGTGCGCGGCACAGTCAGCGTCAACGGCCTGCCGCTCGGATCGGGCGATGCCTTGAAGGTAGCGGACAGCGCCGCCGTCAGCGTGCAGGCAGGCAGCGACGCTGAAATACTGGTGTTCGATCTTCCGGGCGGCTGAAGTCCGCTAAGAGCCGCGCTCCGCACGCAGCAGGCGCTCGAGCTCCGGCACCAACTGGAACAGGTCCCCCACCAGGCCGA
>DASXLF010000338.1:0-1655 GCA_036496405.1 Steroidobacteraceae bacterium
GTCGCTGCGTGGCGCGCGATCACACGCCGTTCGCTAGTCACCTGCCGGGGCAATCCGTTGGTAGAGCAGCAGGTCGTCAGCCGAGCTGGTCGGACGACGCAATGTGCCGATGAGGCGCCAGCCGTCGAGATTCACGACCTCATGAAGGCGCGCGATCGCGCTGGGGCTGACAAGCAGCCAAGGGCACACCTGGCCGCCCAATAGTGGCTGAACGTTGAAATTCCCGTGATGGCGGAGCGCGGCGAGATGCGGCCGGTCGAGCGCAAGCTCGGAGATGCAGTAGGGCTGTCCGACGCGCTCCGAGATCGCGCGGACCTGGGGCGCGTAGCTTCGGGCGTAGTCGAGCACCGGCAGCCACAGTGTCATCACGAGCGTCCAGCACAGGGCGGCGCCGCCGGCCGGCAGTACCAGCGTCTTCCATAGTGCCGCGCGATGGCGGCCGGTGCGCCATCTCACAAGCCACGCCCAGGCGAGCGTTGCAGTCACGGCGAAGATGAAGGCCACGACGGAAAGCTGCGGCACGAAGCCGGGCGCCAGCTTTGCAACGTTTGCCGCGGGCTTGGCCGGCACCCCGGTCTGCATCGCGATCCAGATCACCCAGATGGTGATGGCCGAACCGCTGAAGAACAGCAGCGTGAACCAGTCGATCAGCGCCGCCACGCTGCGTCTGAAAGTCGGGAGTGCAAACGCGGCCAATGTGGCAAATGCGGGCAAGCCCAGCAATAGCGAGCGCTCGGAAAAATTGGTGGTCCAAGTGGCGAGCAAGGGAACGACCACGAACCACAAGGGCAGGGCTACATGCCGCGCCGTCAGCTGACGACGCCAGCGCCACAGCGTCCAGATGGCAAGTGGCCATGCCGGCCAGGTGAACCAAAGCAGCAGCTTGGCTTGGTCGCGCACCTCTTGAATGATGCGGTGGCCGGGCAGATCGATCTTCCATTGCAGCAGGCCCAGCGCGGCGGCCAGTATCACCGCCAGCAGCGTGGCGCCGAACACGGCGACGATGGCTCCCGTTGTGTAGACGGGTTCGGAGTCCGTAGGCTGGTCTGCTGCGCCGCGCCGGCGCTCCTCGATGAGGATGACACCGCAGCCGATGCCCAGCGCAAGTCCGACAGTCGGGCCGCCGCTCAGGGTCATGCCAACGGTGCCGATGAGGAGGACCACGAAAGCGCCGACGCGCCGATATGGCAGCGCGGCAACGCCATAGAACAGCAGGGAGGCGAAAAAGAGTTGGGCGAGCGCCGGCGTGGTCTCGTGCCCCAGTTGGGCTAGCCCAAGGCAGGCGATCAGCGCCAGCAAGGCACCGTCGGCAATCGCGCGCGCGTAGTCGGTCGGCTGTGCCTCGCCTCCGAAGGCGAACGCCACTGGTTGCGCGCGCGAGGTGCGGGCCAGGTAGTAGACGGCGTACCAGGTGGCGGCGAAGGTGCCTGCGAGGAGGAGCGCGAAGGCGATCCGCACGGCGAGATCGGGGCTGATCCATGCGGGCGCGAACTTGATGGCCCAGGCGCCGATCCAGTAGGGAATCAGCGCCGGCGTCTCGGGACGCAGCCCGAGCAGCATGGGGTCGAACCACCGTGCGATGCCCTCCGTGGTGCGCGCCAATTCCGCCATGTACCCGAATGCGGTGATGTCGGCGCTCTTCCAGGGACCGCGGC
>DASXLF010000339.1:0-1608 GCA_036496405.1 Steroidobacteraceae bacterium
ACGCTCACGGGCGAGCCTCGCATCGAGCGATAGATAGGAGAGGGAAACGAGAGCCGTGAGATCGAGGAGGTACAGGTAGCGGTAGTCGCAGGCGATGGAGACGAAGAAGAAGCTGCCGCAGAACGCGAGCGCCCCGCTCAGCAGGCAAACGAAGACACCATCGTTTCCGCGGCGTCGCCACAGCAGGAACACCAATTCGCCGAGCGCGAGCACGAAGTAGGTGAGGTGAGAGAATATCGGCGTGCCGGCGAAGACGCTGGCGTAACCGCTGATCCATCTGTCTCGCGCGCTGACCCTTTCTCTCAAGCCGAGCTCATTCATGATGCGCGGGGGTCCGCGCAAGCCGACCACGTAAGGCACGCAGGCGTTCAAGCCGGGTGTGAGAAAAACCCAGCGGAACACCTCCGCGCGATCGCGCAGATACAGACCTGGCCGATGTAAGATAAATTCCAGCCACGGCTTGTGCAGCACATTGTCCGGCGCTGCTGCCAATGCCGCTTGCAAGCGCGACGAATGCGCCAGCGTATCGCTACGCGCCGGCGAATAGAGCCGTCGCCCGTCGCTGCGCATCAAGCGAAGCAATGCGGGCTTCGATTGCCGTAAGGTGGGAAGCGCGACTTGCGGGTCTGCCGCCAGGCCGCCGACGAGATCATAGAATTCCAGCAGCCTGACCTGTTTGCTCATGCCGCGACCGGCGCTCACGCGGGTGGATAGCGCGACGGTGACGATAGCGGCCAGCACTATAACGCACGCCAATCCGGCGACGCCGAGCGCGGCAGCCTTTCCGACGCTGGAACCGTGCTTCCGCGCCATCCAGCCAATGGCGAACGCCGCAAACGGCAGCAGGATCGCCCCGTTCTGCCGGCTGAGAACGGCGAGCGTGAGTATCAGCAGCGCGAGGAGACTGAGTGCAAACCGGCCAAAAGCGTGCGCCCAATTCCGCTCCAGATGCGCGAGCACGATAAAGCCTGCGATGCTCGCGTTGGCGAATAGCACGTCCTTCCAGACGATCCCCGGGTAAAGCAGAAACTGCGGTAGCAGTACGCTGAGTCCCGCCACTGCCGCCGCCACCCAGGATACGCGTGGCGCCAGCCACAGGATCGAAAGCAGGCTGCCGAACAGCAGCAGCGCGTCAGCCATCACGAACAGTGCCGCGCCGGGCGCCAGCGCGTCCCCCAGCCCCAGCAGCCACGACATCACTGGCGGGTGCCAGCCGCTGTAGACGCCCGCCCGCCCCTCCAGTAGCTGGATCACAGAATCGTAAGAGAGGTGGCCCGGCAGGCTGGCTGCCATCGAAAAGACAAAACCGGCCGCGATAACCGCCGCCACGGCATAGAGGGGTGCGCTCGTGCGCGACTCGCGACCCTTTGGGAAATTGCGGGTTTGGTTGCCCATATAGTATGTAGGGTGCCGAAGGGACTTCCGTGACAAAAGCCGTTTTTCAAGACCGCACCGGGCGGCGCGCCGCCCGTATAACCTCGATTGGCTGGCTGATCGCGGGTTTGGCGATCGTAGTGGGCGCCATTTTCGCGGTGACGCTATGGGCGCCGACCAAAATGGATGCCGCCCGGTTGCCGGGACAGATCAGTGCGCTGAAGGTCCAGAAGC
>DASXLF010000340.1:0-2626 GCA_036496405.1 Steroidobacteraceae bacterium
TGCGCGGATTGTCGTCGGTGACAACCAGCGTGTCCGCGCCCCGGGCGGCGATGCGACCCATATCGCCGCGCTTGCCCGCATCGCGCTCGCCGCCGCAGCCGAACACACAATGCAGGCGTCCACGGCAATAGGCACGCGCGGCGCGCAGAGCCCGCTCGAGCGCGTCGGGCGTGTGGGCATAGTCGATCAGCACCAACGGACGCGCGCCCCCGCCTTCGGGCTGCATGCGTCCGGGCGGCGCCGAACAGCCCGACAGCGCTTCGCAGGCGCTGGCGAGCGGTATGTCCCAGGCCAGCAGTACCGCCAGCACACTCAGCAGATTGTCGACGTTGAAGTCGCCGATCAGCGCGCTCGACAGCTGCGCAGCGCCGCGGCTGCTCACGATCTCCAGCTTCAATCCGCCCTCAGCGGCGCTGACCGCACCCGCACATACGAAGTCGGTCCCGCTGGCGCGATCGCGCAAAGGCTGCTGCGAGGTCAGGAACAACTGCCCGGAGTCGGCGCGGCGGCGACTGTCCTGCGCCAGTTCGCGGCCAAACGGATCATCGACATTGATGACTCTTGCCGCCAGTGTCGGCCAGTTGAACAGCCTGGCCTTGGCGCTGCCGTACGCGGCCATGTCGGCGTGGTAATCCAGATGATCGCGCGTCAGGTTGGTGAACACCGCGGTGTGAAAGCGCACTCCCGCGCAGCGGTCCTGGTCGAGCGCATGCGAGGAGACTTCCATGGCCACGCTTTCGAACCCCTGCGTACGCAACTGCGCCAGCAGGCGATGCAGAGTCACGGCATCGGGCGTGGTGGTTTTCAGAGGCATCAGAGCATCGGTCGCGCCGCCGCCGAGCGTGCCGATGTAGGCGGCGCGGCTGCCACTGCGCTCCAGGGCTTGCGCCAGCAGCCAGGCGCAGGTGCTCTTGCCATTGGTGCCGGTGATGCCGGCAACCGTGAGGCTGGCTGAGGGCGCGTCGAAGAAGCGATCGGCGATGAAACCCAGCTGCGCCCGCAGATTCGGCACCGCGCGCACTACGACCGAGCCATCCACTGATGGCGCCGCTATACCCGGTGCCGGTTCCCACAGTATCGCGCGCGCACCCGCGGCCGCCGCTGCCGGCGCGAATTCCACGCCGTGGTGCGAGAGCCCCTGGCAGGCAAAAAAGGCGGCGCCCGGAGTCACGCTGCGGCTGTCCTCCGTGAGATCCGACACCTCCAGGTACTCCGGAACATCGACCAGGCCGCCGAGTACGGCCTTGAGAGGCCGCCAGGAGCTCGGGGCCGGCGCACTGTTCATCGCTGGGCCACCTTCTGGCCCGGGGTGAGAGTGTCGGACGGCGCGATCTCTTGGTCCGGCGGCACGCCCATCAGGCGCAGCGCACCACCCACCACGGTCGAAAACACCGGCGCCGAGACATCACCGCCGAAATACTTTCCGGCGCTGGGCTCATCGATCACGATCACCGCCGCCAGGCGCGGCTTGGACGCCGGCGCGACTCCGGCGAACACCGAGGTGTATTGGTCCTTGGAGTAGGCACCATTGCTCGACTTCCAGGCGGTGCCGGTCTTGCCAGCGACGCGGTACCCGGGAATCTTGGCGCGCACGCCGGTGGCGCCTTCCTGCGTGGTGACCGCCTCGAGCAATCCCAGCAGTTCCCGCGACACGTTGGCATCCAGAACCCGTTCGCCGGCGGGTGCCGCATCGATGCGCAACAGCGATACCGGGCGGCGGATGCCGAACGCGCCAATGGCCGCGTAAGCCTGTGCCAGCTGCAGCGGCGTGACCGAAATGCCATACCCGTGCGACAGAGTCGCGATACTGATCGCGCGCCAGTGCGAGTAGTTGGTAAATACCCCGGCGGATTCGCCCGGAAAGCCGCTGTTCGTCACCTGGCCGAAACCGAAGCGGTTCAACGTGCTCCAGATCTGCTGCGGCTCCAGTTGCAGGGCAAGTTTTGCCATACCCACGTTCGAGGATTTGGCCAACACCGTCGCGAGGGATATCACTCCAAGGTTGTGCTCATCGGGGAAGGTAGCAGAGCCAACCTGAATGAATCCTGGATTGGTATCGATGACGCTGTTGGTGTTGAACTTTCCCGAAGCGAGACCGGCAGCGACGATGAACGGCTTGATGCTGGAGCCCGGTTCGAACAGGTCGGTGACCGCGCGGTTGCGATACGCGGTGGGCTGCAACTGTTCGCGGTCGTTCGGGTTGTAGGCCGGCTGATTCACCATCGCCAGCACTTCGCCGGTATCGATATCGATGACCACTGCGGAGCCGGAGCGGGCGCGATTCTCCAGCACCGCGCTTTTCAGCTCCCGGTAAGCGAGGTACTGGATGCGCAGGTCAATGCTCAAAATCAAATCCCGGCCTGGGCGCACGGGACGGATACTTTCGATGTCCTCGACTTTGCGTCCCTTGCTGTCCTGGATGACGCGTTTAGCGCCGTCCTCCCCGGCCAACCAGTTATCGAATGCCAGTTCGGCGCCTTCCTGGCCGACGTCGTCGATGCTGGTGAAGCCGAGCACGTGCCCGGTCACTTCGCTGTCGGGGTAATAGCGCCGATACTCGCGTGTGAGATTGACCCCCGGCAGGTTCAGCGCCCTGACACGGCCGGCGTCGGTGGGCTGCAGACCG
>DASXLF010000341.1:0-2112 GCA_036496405.1 Steroidobacteraceae bacterium
GTTCTGCTTCTTCGCGCTTCGGGAAAGCCCATCCAAAGAAAAAGATCTCATTCTTGCGCTTCTGCTCTATGCCGCCTGCTGCAGCGCGCTGCTCGTGGTCTGGCCGCTGGCGAACGGCCGCTACGCAATGCCGGCTACACCGGCGATAGCGGCGCTCGCCGGCCTTGCATTCGAGCGCTTCCGCACCGGGAAACCCGAATTCGTTCAGTTCGCGTTGCTATTGGCATCCGGCCTCTTGCTCTATAAGATCACCTTAACCTGGTTGGTCATGCCGGCGCTTCCCGCGCTGTTCCGGAGCAGCCGCGATGCCGCGCTCATCGTCTCCGGCAACATCAGCGCAAGGCCGGCAACGCTTTACGTCTCGATCGAGGGGCTTGACAAGAACGTCGTCGCCTACCTGCCGCAACCCGTCCGCGTCGTCACTTTCGATGAACTGCGCCAAGTTTCGCCGCCGGCCTGGGCGCTGCTCATCCCGCCCAGTGCGCAGCGGCTGCGCGAGGTCCGGCCCGACCTCGATGTTGCGCTCCGCGCCAGTGTTTTGGACGGTGGAGTCCAGCAGCAACTGCTGGAGCTGCGCGCCAAATGATTTCCTGGGCGGCACGCTCGGCTCTGGCGTGCGCGCGCAGTCTCCAGTTGGCGCGGACACGCCCCGGCACGGTCCTGGCCGGCGTGCTCGGTTTGCATCTCCTGATCTGGACTGCACTGCCGATCCTGATTTGCCCCAATCTGCAACTCGATCTGCTGGAAGACCTTGCCTTGGGCAAGGAATGGCAGCTTGGCTATTGGAAACACCCGCCGCTGCCCTGGTGGATGGCCGATGCGCTCTACCGGGCGACCGGAAGTCTCGATGCCATCTACGTGCTCGGTCCACTTGCTGCGGTGCTTTGTTTCTATGGCGTTTGGCTGCTGGCGCGCAAAGTGGTGGGCGCGTTCGAGGCGCTGATCGCGGTGTTTGCCCTGGAGGGCATCCATTTCTACAATTTCTCGGTCGTGAAGTTCGCGCACGATCAGCTGCAGCTTCCGTTCTGGGCGTTCACGGCGCTGTCCTTCCATCGCGCGCTCACACGCGGGGCGATGCTCGATTGGACGCTGGCCGGCGCGCTCCTTGCCGGCGCGTTCTGGTCGAAATACGCGGCCTTCGCGCTGGCGGCGACGCTCGGCCTGTTCTTGCTCATCGATCCGACCGCGCGGCGCGCCTGGCGATCGCCCGGACCCTATGTCATGGCGGCGGCTTTCCTGATCGTGATCGCGCCCAATGCATGGTGGCTCGTCACGCATGAGTTCATGCCGTTTCACTATGTCGATGATCGCGCCAGGGAGGCTGCGCACTGGTATCAGTTCATCGCCTATCCGCTGCAATGGACCGGCAGCCAGTTGCTGTTCCTTGCACCGGCGGTGGCGCTCATCGCACTTCCGTTCACGCGCGCGGACCTGCGGGAACTGAAAGAGCGATTCACGGCCCTGCGCGTCGTGCTCCCTTCCTCCGGAGGCGGGCAAGCGGGCGCGGCTGAGGCGGCTGCGCTCAACCGCCGCTATGTGACCGCGCTCGCGCTCGGTCCCTTTGTCATCACCACCATCATCTTTGCCGTGCTGGGACGGCTCCCGGTCGCGATGTGGGGCTATCCGCTGTGGTCGTTCGCCCCGCTCGCGGCGATGATGTGGCTGCCTGCGCCGCGCAAGATGAACCGGCTGTGCTCGTTCGCTGGCGGACTCCTCCTGGTGTTTCTCGCGTTCCCGCTGATTTACGTCGCGGTCGAACTGGGCGAGCCGTTTCTGCGCGATCGGCCGAAAGCCACCCAGTTCCCCGGCGAGGTCATGGCCGAGATCATCACCCGCGAATGGCATGATGCGTTCGGGACGCCGCTCGTCTATGCTGGCGGCACCGAATTCGCTGTGAACAACCTCGCGGTCTATTCGCCGGACCGCCCGCATGTGGTCGTCCACGCCGAGCCGATGCTCAGCCCCTGGATCGACCTTGCGGACATGCGCCGGCGCGGCGGTGTCCTGGTCTGGGAGGAGGGACACCCCGCCGCTCGCCTCGACGAATGGCAATCGATCTTCGGCGAGTTCGCCGTTCAGCCGGTGCTGGTGCTGGCGCGGCAGACTGTGCAT
>DASXLF010000342.1:0-8367 GCA_036496405.1 Steroidobacteraceae bacterium
CCGGCCACGGCCACGGTGGGCGTCATTGCCACAGTCACTGAAAACGGCACTGGCGCAGTCATCATCCTGAGACTGCGACTGCGGGAGCGGCAGATCGTCGAGGTGGAACAGTTCGTGGTTCGCGATCCAGGCGCCTACGAACGTTACGAGGAGCTTGGGCAGCCCGAACCGTTATGGTTCGAGACGATTCCGCCCGCGCGTCGTCAGACCCGGGAAGCGCTCGAGGCGGCGGCGTGGATGTATTTTCAAGCGCTATACCGAAACGATGGCGCCGGGATCTACCCATTCACCGACGATTGCCAGCGGCTCGAGCATGCACGATTGAGTGTGAATCGGCCGAGCCAGGAGAATTACGGTCACGCCGATAGCGCGGTCGAATTTGTCACTCTCAAGGCGAAGCAGCAGTACGCCCTGGGGATGATGGGTTACATTTCTGCGGTTCGCGATCGACGCGTGCTGGCGGTGGATGTCGAACGAGGGGCGGTGTTGAGTTCGTGCTGTTTCGACTTCGATGGAATGACACGGCGGATCAATCTCACCGGCGGCGGCGTGTTCGATATTCCGCCGTATTTTCGCACACCGCGCACCCATCATATGAACGAGGCTTTCAAGGTCGAAAACGGGTCATACCGCTACATTGAAATGATGTTGCTGGAGGTGCCGTTCGCGACCCGGCCAGCGTGGCTCAGGACGCCGAGTTCCACACAAGAGCCGGTTCCCGTAAGGCCGCCGCCTGCGCCCTTGCAATCGAGCGGCCGTGAAGCGCTCACGGAGCTGGTCGATAGCTTCCTGAACGCGCTGGTGACGTGCTGTCCGTGTGATCTGCCGTTGTCTCCAGACGTCACCTATACCGAGAATGGCGTCCGCGTCGAGTTCGGCGATGGACTGTGGAAGTCAGCCAGTGGACGCGGCAGGTATCGCGTGGACGTCGCGGACCCGGGTGCCGGGCAGGTGGGCTACTTCGGCGACCTTGATGAGAACGGACGGTTCGCCCTGGTAGCCGCCCGGTTGCAGCTGAACGGCGGCCTGGTGACAGAGATCGAAGTCATCATTGCGCGACCGGAACAGGCCAATGAATGGGGTCAGTTGAATCAAGCGACCCATAGTATGTTCATTGCGCCGCTATTGGCGGACGTGAACCCGCAGGCGTTCGCGGCATCGGCGCCGCAATCACGCAATCCGCCCGGAACAGCCGGGTCCGGCGGCGATCTGCTGGCTGCGGTCGAAAGCTATTATGAAGGTCTGCGCAAGCGACGGAGCGCAATCGTCCCTTTCACGCAGGATTGTCAGCGTTTCGAGAACGGTGTCGCTGCAAGCAACAATCCGAGTGGCCCGATCGTGGATGCCAAACATCCCGAATTCGGCGTGTTCGCCCCCAATCCGTCCGGCCAGATCGACCTCGGTTACGTCGCGAGTTTGTCCCGGGTGCGCCGCCGGCCGCTGGCGGTGGACACTGAAGTCGGGTTGGTGCTTGACCTCGCACTGTTCGATTACCCGGGCATTTTGCGATCGGTCGCGATCACGGGCGTGGGCGAAGTCGCCGCGGCCGCATCATTTGCTGCACCCTGCACCGATATTCACGCGCAGCTCTTCTGGATCGAGGCGGGCAAGATCGCTCGCATCGAATCGGCCGTGCGACGGGTCCCTTACGGACTCGCTTCTCCATGGGATCAGCCGCTGACGTTGCAGTGATCTTTAAGGCTGAAGCAGAAAGAGCTCCAAATCACCTCGGGCCCGCGCGGACTCATCGAGCAGCAGATGTCCCGCGTGGTCGATAATCCTGACCTGCGCATGCGGCAGTGCCTGCTGCCACAGTGACGCGAGCCCTGCGGGCAGCAGGCGATCGCTGCGGCCCCACAAAATAAGTGCCGGCATTTTCAGGGCTCGCAAGCCGGCAGCCCAGGCCTCGCCCGTGCGACTGCCGGCGAGCGCGCGCTCGCCTGAGGCCTGTTCACGCTCCCGGCGCTCGAGCCAGCGATCGGGCCAGAACGCCTGCACCAGCGTCGTGTCCACCACGAACCACGCCGGCAGCTCCTCGAGCGGCACACTCTGGTAGTCCGGCCTTAAGTACTCGGGCGATGACAGCCCGAATGGAGCCGCCAGGATGAGCTTGCTGATGCGCTCTGGATGGGCCATGGCAAAGTGAGCCGCCATGAAGCCGCCGAAGGAGGCGCCGATCAGCGGTAGCGGCGGCAGCCGTAGCTGATCGAAGAGGGCGACGTAGTGAGGCACGTAGTCATCGACCGAGCCGATCTTTGGGTCGTCCGCGGATTCTCCAAACCCGGGGTGGTAGGGCAACAGAACGGTGCAGTGATCCTGAAGCTCGCGCGCCCAGGCAAAGCCGTGCCAGGTACCGCGACCATGCCAGTACATGACCGGAGGCCCCTGACCGATGCTGTACACCACGGTACGAACCCCGCGCACCGAGTACTCGGCGCGCGTAAAGCCACGGGTATCGAACGGCGAGTCCGATCGGGGCGTGGAGGGCACCTGGCGCTAGTGCGCCATCGCGGCCAGCGCCGCCGCATCCAGATGGGCGATGGAGCGGGTGTCCTGGAAGGCGCGAATGCCTTCGATGCCCTGCTCGCGGCCGATACCCGAGGATTTCATGCCGCCAAAGGGCGCGCGCAGGTCCAGGCGCGTGGCCCCGTGATCGTTGATCCAGACATAGCCGCAAACCAACTGGCCACCGACGCGATTGCCGGTCTCGGGATCGGCTGTCCACACCGAACCGCTCAGTCCCGCCCAGCTGTCGTTCGCCAGACGCACGGCTTCTTCTTCGGTCTCGAACGGGATCACCGGAATCACCGGTCCGAACTGCTCTTCGGTGACCACGCGCAGCTTAAGATCCGGGTTGACGACGATGGCCGGGCGCACGAAGTTGCCGCCCTTCATGTCGCCGCCCGGCAGTTCGCCGAATTCCAGCACCTTGGCGCCGGAATCCTTGGCTTCCTTGATCAGGCTGTCGACGAAGGTTTTCTGCGCCGGCGAATGCAGCGGGCCCATGGTGGTGGCCTTGTCGAGGCCATAGCCGAGCGTGAGCTTAGCCAGGCGCGCCGACAGGCCCTTGACCACTTCATCCACCCGCGTCTTGTGCACGAACAGGCGCTTGGCGTTCATGCAGATCTGACCGGTAGTGGCGTAGATGGCGGCGAACAGACGATCCAGGTGCACGTCATCGAGGATCGCGTCCTTCAGCACGATCGCGGCATCGTTGCCGCCCAGTTCCAGCGTGACGCGAGTGAGACTGTGCGAGGCCAGCTCCATCATCTTGCGGCCGCTGTTGACCGAGCCCGTGAAACACACCTTGGCCACGTCGGGGTTGCGGATCAGCGCGCTCATATTGGCATCGGCGCCGGTGACGACGTTGAGCACGCCGGCGGGCAGCTGCTTGGCAATGCGCTGCACGATGCGCGCCGTGGCCAGGGGCGCCGTCAGCGGCGGTTTCACAATGACGGTGTTGCCGGCCAGCAGCGCGTGCGGCAGCGCGGCGCCCAGAATGGCCACCGGCCAATTGAACGGCACGATGATGGTGACCACGCCAAGCGGCTGGTAGGCCACCGTGGTCGCCACCGGGATGGCGCCGGGAATGGGCGGCAGCACTTTCGATGCGTTGACTTCGTCGGCGTGGCCGAGGGCCAGCTTCCAGCGCAGCTCCAGCACCAGCGAATCGATCCAGGCTTCAAAGCGGATCTTTCCGTTCTCCTGCGAGAGGATGGCGGCGTCGTCATCGCGGTTTTCGGCGATGCCCGCGAGCGCGGCCAGCATTTTTTCGGCGCGCTGCTGCGGTGACAGAGCAGCCCAGGCCGGGTAGGCGGCCTTGGCGGCGGCGACGGCGTCGCTGACGTCCTGAGTGCTGGCGGCAGCGGCATGACCCACGACCACATCCGGTTTGGCGGGATCGGCAATCGCCGTGGTGCTCGCGGTCGCCCGCTCCTTGCCGCCAATGAATAACGGAGTGGTCACTGATTGGGACATGGGGTGCTACCTATTGCCGTGCGTCGGCTTGCATGAATTGTACTAGACCCTGAAGGCATCCCGACCAGCCACGCTCGTGACCGTTTCGAGCCGCTTCATCCGGAATCCGCTCGTGGGTGACCACGACTTCGGTGAGCTCGCCGTGGGCGACGAAACAGACCGTGACCCGTTCCGCAGGTCCCTCGCGCGATTCCAGCTGCCATGAATAAACCAGCCGGTGCGGAGCGTCAATCTCCTCGAACCGGCCCGCAATCCAAAGGATATTGCCGTCGGGAAAGCGATTGGCGATCCGATAGCTGCCGCCCACGCGCAGATCGATCTCTGCCGCGGGACAGGCCACACCCTCAGGTCCCCACCAGCGCATGAGGAGTTCCGGCTGGGTCCAGGCGGCAAATAACCGTTCCGGCGTGGCTTTGATTTGTCGTCGCACGACCAGCGTTGCCGGCGTGGAAGCCCCGGGATCGAGCGGGAGTTTATTCATCGGGATCCTCCACCAGCCGGGCCAAGGCTTCGAGCCGTTTGGTCCAGAAGGCCCGATACGCGCTCAGCCATTGCTCCACCTCCCGCAGCGCCTGCGGCCGAAGTGCGCAGCGATGAATCCGGCCGTCGATGGTCCGCGAGACCAGCCGTGCCTTTTCCAACACCCGCAGATGCTTCGATACCGCAACCCGGGTCATGGCGATCGGTGCCGCGAGATCGCCAATCATGGCGGGACCGGCCGCCAGGTGATTGAGCAGCTGCCGGCGTGTTCGATGTGCCAGGGCATGAAGGACTGCGTCCAGACGATCGTCATCGGGCCACGGCCGCGCTCGGGTGCGCATTGAACCTCCGGTTGTATATGAAACCATATGGTGTCATATTGCAAACGGCATTGACAGCGTAACTATTAAAAAAGGGGAAGCCATGCTTGATCGAATAACGTCGGGCTCGAGGCCACAGACACTCAGGCGCCGCCAGGTCATCACCAGCGGCGCGCTCGCGATCATCGGCGTCGCCGCGCGCCCGGCACCGGTGCGCGCGCAGGACACGGGTGAGATTTCAAACACTGAAGAAGCCATTCATCAGGAGCGGAGCTTCACCGCGCCGCGCGCTCGCATCTATAGCGCGCTCACGGTCGCAGCGTTGTTTGACCGCATGCTGCAGCAGGGCGGGGTCATGCCGATGGACGGCAAGAGTCAGCAATCCACCACGCTAAGCCCTCAGGTGGGCGCAACGTTCGCGCTCTTTGGTGGCCACATTGTCGGTCGCCAACTGGAACTGGTCGCGGATGAACTGATCGTTCAGGCCTGGCGCGTGGTCAATTGGCCGCGCGGCCTGTACTCGATTGCCCGGTTCGAGCTGTCTGACCAGGGTGGCGGCACGAAACTGGTGTTCGATCACACTGGATTTCCGAAAGGCGATGCTGAACATCTGGCCGCCGGATGGCAGGAACACTACTGGGAGCCGCTGACCAAGCTTTAGACAAACCAAAGCCCGGCTTATCCCTCATCGGCGGCCATGCCGAAGTAGACCATGCGGCCCGAATCTTTCGCGATCAACATGATTGTGCTGGAGCAGATCACGGGGATGTAGGGGTCAGGCTGAAGGTAGACGATCCAGCAGTCGGCGAATGTGCTATCGCTCATGCCGTAGATATGAGGATGCCGGCAATCGTTCCCATCGAAGCCCCGCACAGCATAGACTTTATAGCGACCGCGGCCGTCGGTGAAAAAGAGGGCGTCCTTGGCGATCGCAGCCGCCTGCTCGCGACTGATCAGTTGGGGTTGCGTCGTCAATCGCCCTCCGGCAAGGGGTACATTGTTTCCATGATACGAGACGCCCCAGTGTCCGCGGAATCGCTGGCTGCAACGGAGCTTTTTCGGGGGCTCACGTCGAGGGCTCTTGAAGCAGTGGCAGCCTCGGCGCGCATGTGCCGATTTCCTAAAGATGGCTTGATCTTCAATCAGGGCGATAGCGAAGTGCGCGCTCACGCCGTAGTGGAAGGAGTGGTGCGCATTGCCCAGTCCGGCAGTGACGGCGCCCAGGTGGTCGTACGCTACATCGGGCCGGGCGAGATGTTCGGCACCGTGTCCTTGTTCACCGACGGCCACTATCCGGCCGACGCGGTCGCTGTCTGCGACACTCAGGTGGCCAGCTGGAGCGAGCCTGAACTGCTGGCGCTGATGCGCGGCTATCCCCGGATCGCCATCAATGTTATTCGCATCATTGGCAAGCGCCTGCAGGAGGCGCAGGAGCGCATGCGTGAACTTGCCACCCAGCCGGCCGAGCGCCGCGTCGCCCATGCGGTACTAAGGCTCGCAGAGCAGGTGGGGCACAGCACCACGGACGGGACAACGATCGAGTTTTCGCTGCGGCGCAAGGACATTGCCGACATCGCCGGCACGACGCTGCACACCGCCAGCCGCATTCTGACGGCGTGGCAGAAGGCCGGATGGCTCGCGAGCCGCAAGCAGCGCCTGACCGTGCGTAACCCAACTGAGATCCGGCGGATCGCGGTGAGTAGCGCCGACTGATGTAGCGCCTCTTGCCTTCGATTTGCGCCAGCGCAAACGTCGACATCGGCTTGGACGCTATCATCGGCTCATGGAAAACCGGCCTGTCCGCGCAGCATGAGTCAACGCACCGCGCTTTGGTCGTTAGCCTTCCGGCCCTTCTTTCTGGCTGCCGGTCTGTGGGCGGCCTTGGCGCTGGCGCTATGGATGGTGCTGTTCATGACCGGCAGATCCCTGCCCAGCCGCTTTGATCCACTGTTCTGGCACATACACGCCATGCTGTTCGGCTTCGTGCCCGCGGCGATCGCCGGCTTTATGCTGACCGCGATCCCCAACTGGACGGGCCGCACGCCAATCCGGGGCGTAGCGCTAGGTGCCCTCGTGACCCTGTGGTTGCTGGGCCGCATGGACTGTCTGTTCTCCGAGGTCCTGCCACTCTGGCTTGCGGCGGTCCTCGACCTGGCCTTTCCCTTGGCGCTGTGCGCGCTCGTCGCGCGGGAAATCATCGCTGCCCGCAACTGGCGCAATCTGATGATGCCGCTGCCGATCGGCGTTCTGGGCATTGCCAACCTGCTGATGTACCTTCAGCTTGCGGGCACCGGTGTGCCGGTGGGACTGGGCTGGCGTCTCGCCATCGCTGCGGTCATTACCCTCATCTCCGCGATTGGTGGCCGCATCATTCCCGCCTTCACCCGCAACTGGCTGGTGAAGCATGGCAGCTCTGCGCTACCGGCCGCGCACGGTTGGATCGATAGCGCCGCGCTCGCCACACTGCATACCGGTATTCTCGGCTGGGCGTTCTTTCCCGAGTCGCGATGGGTGGGCGCGCTGCTGTTCCTGGCCGCCGTGCTCAATCTATGGCGGCTTGCGCGCTGGCGCGGATGGGCGAGTACTTCAGAGCCACTGCTGGTCATCCTGCATCTGGGCTACGCCTGGGTCATAGTCGGCGCGGCGTTGCTGGGTGCGACCATGTTCAGCGATGCCGTACTGCCGGCCGCTGCCGTTCATGCCTTTACCGCAGGCGCCATGGGCACCATGGTGCTGGCCGTCATGACACGAGTGACACGCGGACATACCGGCCGGCCGCTGGAGGCGGACCGCTCCACCACGGTGATCTACCTGCTGATCACCGCAGCAGCCGTAATCCGGGTCGCGGCAGAATTTGCCGGCGCTGCTTCCATGAGCCTGCTCGCAGTGTCGGCCGCCTTGTGGGTGGCGAGCTTCGGTTTGTTTATCCTCTGCTACGGCCCAATGTTGATTCTGCGGCGGGCGGACGTCGGGCGCGGGTGACCGCATGAACTTGCCGCGCCCGTCGTCTGTCGAATAGGCGCGACAGCAGCGGGGGATGTGTAGGCCGGCGCTGATTCCGTTTCTTATGCGGGATACACACACTGGCTCAATGAACGAGGTTGTCGCGCTCTTCCGAAAGATTTCGCTGGGCGTCTATGTGATAGCTGTGAGCGACGGTCGCACGCAAGATGCCTTCACGGCCGCCTCGATCACACAAGTGTCCTATGAGCCTCTGCTCCTTTCACTGGCCATCAATCCGGAACACGCCTCATACAAGCTGCTGCTCGCAGGCAAGGGATGGACAGTCAGCGTGCTACGCGATGATCAGATGGAATGGGCACGGCGTTTTGGCGTGCGATCGCTTCGCGACAGCGACAAGATCCAAGGCGTACGGTGGGCACGCGCCAACTCGCAGTTGCCGTTCCTGGAGCAAGCACTGGCCTATTTCGATTGTCGTTTGGAGGCTGAGTACCCCGCTGGCGATCATCGGGTGGTGCTGGGGCGGGTGATCGGCGGAGCGGTTATGGCGAGCGATGCCGGGTCCAAACCACTCTTGTACGCCGACACGGGTGATCTTGATCAGAGTGCCGCGCTGTATCCGCGCCAC
>DASXLF010000343.1:0-1797 GCA_036496405.1 Steroidobacteraceae bacterium
AGGCCATGCGCGACAGCGTGGGCAAGCTGGGATTCAAAACGCCGTTCCGCAACACCACAGTGCACGCTCTGGCCCACCGTGTTCTGGAAATATCCGGCGAGGGGCTCAGGCGGCGCACCGAACTGGACGGCGCCGGCGCAAGCGAAGACGGCTTCCTCAATCCCCTGCGCGAGCTGGTGGCGCGCGGCTATACTCGCGCCGAGGAGATGCTGAAGAATTATTACGGGCCGTGGAAGCGCGATCTGGCGCCGCTGTTCACGGAATATAATTTTCTCTAGCTCGCGCTACTTGTCGCTGGTCTTGCGGTTCGAAGGCCAGAGGAGAGCCCGGTCTTCGGCCAGCATGGCCTCGAACCGTTCCAGATCGTCGAAGTCCAGAAAATTCGCCATGGTGGTGCCATTGGGCAGGCGCGACAGGGTCACCAGGAAGCTGCGTCCATCGGCGCGCTGCAGGACACGCGGCGTCGGTATCGAGGCCGCCTCAGCGGCGATCACCCCTTGCGCCACCGCCTCCCAGATTCCGTCCGGTCCCAGGCTCGCGCTGCTGCCGGCTGCGATCTCTGAATAATGGGGATGGCGCAGCATGAGGCTCTCCGGCAGTTGCCATTGGGTGGAAAAGCAGCTGTTGCCCAGCACCAGGCGGCCGTCCGTCCCGAAAATCGCCACGCCTTCATCCAGGGTATCGAGCGTGGCTTTCTGGACCTGCTTGTGCAGGCTGTTTTCGGTTTCCAGCGCCAGTTGCCGGCTCACATCTTCATACAGGACGAGCTTGCCCTCGGCGCTCATATGTTGGGTGACACGCAGGCTGCGGCCGCTTGGCAGATGCCAGGTTTCGCGCGTGCCGATCGTCTGACGCAGCTGGCGCCGCTTCCACATCGCAAAATCTCCCTGTTCGGGCAGTCTTCCGGCCTCGCGCAGCCGGTCGAGGATCTCGTCCTCGAAGGGCTGGCGATCCAGCTCGGCTTCCGTCAGCCCCCAAAGCTCGGCATAGGCGCTGCTGAAGGCCCACAGCCTGCGATCGGCGGTGAAGGCGGCGACCGCCACCGGCAGCTTTCGTATCAGCGCGGAATGGGCGGCCACCTCCCGGCGCAATTGGGTTTCCGCGGCGCTGTCCTGCGCCTCGCGGCTGAAATAGAGAACGGCGCGGCGGCCCACCGGCCGGCCTGCGACCCGAAGATGTTCGGTGGGCGACAGCGCGATCTTGAGATCGAAGCCGATGCCGTCGCGCGTCAGGTTCGCCAGCGCCGGACCGATCTGCGCCCGGCAGTCCTCCAGATATTGCTCGGCCCTGCCGCAGACAAAGAGGCTCTCGCCCGCGCCGTCCAGCACCGCCACGGCCTGGCCACCCTTGCGCAGCAGCAGCTGCCAGAAGTGGGGATGATCCGTGGCGGTTCCTTCGCGGCGCACCGCGCGCCGCGAAGGAGTTAGGGCGAACAAAAGCGCCGCGAGGACAAAGCCCAAAAGGCCGGCGATAAGCGCCGTCTCTGGCGCCAGCATGGCGCTTGCTACAAGTTTCATGACACCCCAGCGATGTGATCATCGTCGCGATGACTAAGCCGCAAGGTGGGATGCAGCCGATAGCTGTGAATTGTGCGCAAGTAGATTTGCGTGCTCGGACACTCGTGAAATTACGTGTGGACGCCGCATCCGTTGGCTTGCGCCGCACAGCCTTCCGTAGAACTACGGGTATGCGGCGCGGGCGGCGTTAACGCGTGGAACCGGGGGGCGTGCACAAACGCGTCCGAGCAACAGGCGAGATGAGAGTGATTTCAGCGGTACGCGGCGGCGCGGGGCTGCT
>DASXLF010000344.1:0-1559 GCA_036496405.1 Steroidobacteraceae bacterium
TGCAGCGCCTGGGTTCGCCGGGATGCTCCGAACGTGCGGGGCGCATCCTCGGGTGGCTCGGCCTGCCGGCGGAAGATCGGGGGGAGCACTGGCCGCACTGGTGCGATGAGTTCCTGACCAACGCAGGCGAACCGCGCGCCGATATTGCCTTCGTCAGCAAGGCCGTGTGCGACGCGCATCCTGGACTGGTCAATGTCTTCCGCTACGAGTGCCAGCGGATCCTTGGTGTGATCGACGCGTGCCGGGCGTTGCGCGTTGTCGCCGTTTCGTCGGCGCTGCTCACGCTGGCGGCACCGGTGCTGCGTAGCTACGCGGCGCACAAGGAGGCATCGGGATTGCTCGACTACGACGACCTGATCGGGCGCACGTCGGGATTGCTGGTCGATCCTGGTGCGGCATGGGTGCTGTACAAACTGGACGGCGGACTGGACCACCTGTTGCTCGACGAGGTGCAGGACACTTCGCCGGCGTTGGCGCGCGGGAAGCCGAACGCACGGTGTTTGCCGTGGGTGATCGCAAGCAGTCGATCTATTCGTTCCAGGGTGCCGATACCGAGGAGTTCGATCGTTCGCACCGGCTGCTTGCACGACGGGTCGCAGCGGCGGGCAAGCTTTGGCGCGAAGCACGGCTCGATGTTTCGTTCCGCTCGACGGCACCGGTGCTGGACCTTGTGGATCGCGTGTTTGCCGATCCGCTTGCGGCGGCCGGGGTGGTCGATGCCGGGCAAACGCTGACGCATTATGCGGATCGCGCCGATCATGCGGGTGCGGTGGAGCTTTGGCCGCTCACGCCATTGCCTGATGCGGCGGACCCACCGCCCTGGACGGTGGCTGAGCAGAACCATGGCCTGACCTCGGCACCGCAGAAGCTGGCGGAGACGCTGGCGGAATGGATTGCCCACGCGACCGGCGGCGGCGTGATGCTGGAAAGCAAGGGGCGGGCGCTGCGTCCTGGCGACGTGATGGTCCTGGTGCGGCGGCGCAACGACTTCGCGCGCGCCTTGGTGCGTGCCCTGAAGTCGCGCGGCGTCCCAGTCGCGGGTCTGGATCGGCTGGTACTGACCGAGCAGCCGGCGGTGCAGGATCTGCTCGCGCTGGCGGACGTGCTGCTGCTGCCGCATGACGATCTGACGTTCGCGTGTTTCCTCACCAGTCCGCTGGGTGGATTGAGCGACGAGGACCTGATGGCGCTGGCGGTGGGACGGCCTGGCGCGCTGTGGGAGACGCTGCGCGAACGTGCCGGAGAACGGCCGGCATGGCAGGCCGCTTGGGACTTCTTCGCCACGCTGCTGGCGCGCGTCGATTATGTGTCGCCGCACGCCTTGTTCGCCGAGGCGCTGGGGCCGCTTGGTGGACGCGCGCGGCTGTATGCGCGGCTTGGGCCTGAGGCAGCCGAGCCGGTCGATGAATTGCTGAACGCCGCGCTGGCCTATGCGCGCAGCCATCCGCCGTCGCTGCAGGGCTTCCTGCACTGGCTGCGGCGCTCGGGAGCCGAGGTGAAGCGTGAGGCGGAGGGCGCCGGCAGCCTGGTGCGCGTGATGACCGTGCATGGTGCCAAAG
>DASXLF010000345.1:0-1884 GCA_036496405.1 Steroidobacteraceae bacterium
GTATTCGCCGTGGTCGTGCTCGGCAGGAACAGCTGAAAGAACGACAGGTCTTCGGCCGGCCTGAGCTGGCAGGCGAGACGGATCGAGGGATCGCTGGCGCCGACCCGCGCCAGCACGAAAGCCTCGCGCTGCGACGGCTCCGGCAGCGCGCTGCAATCGCCGATGATGCGGATGCGGCAGGTCGAACAGCGCGCGCGTCCGCCGCAGACGCTGGCATGCGGGACGTTGTTACGCAGGCTCGCCTCGAGCACGCTCAGACCCTTGGGCACCCGCACCGTGCGGCCGTTGCCGTAGGACAGGGCGATCATGCCGCCGCGGCGCTCGTTGAGCACGCGCACGCCGCGTGCCAGTACGACGAGGCCAAGCAGGACGAGATATCCGGTCAGGAAACCGTCGGTGACGGTGTCGAGCATACTCTGCTCGGCCTGCGTTCCGACTTGCTGCCTGCCCAGGTTTGTAATCCGCCAGTCCGGGTCTTCAGCCTCCGAGATCACCGTCTGGCCGCCCTGGTAGAAGCCAAGCAGGGCCAGCGTCGGGATCAGCACGGCGCCCGCAAGCAGGAATGGTGCAAGGCGTTTGTAGAGCGGCTTCATGCGCAGCCAGAAGTGCAGGCCGATGCAGCCGTGCACCCAGGCGATGATGAGCACCGCCGACATCTCCAGTGTCTTGTACGGGTAATAGGCGACCCAGAACGCGTAGAGCTCCTGCGGATATAGCTTATCGTGTCCGTACAGCGTCTGCGCCAGCCGCACGCCGACGATGTGCGCGGCGATCAGCATCGGGATGCTCAGGCCGAGCACGAGCTGCAGCGGCTCGACCGTCTTCCAGCTGAACTGCCGGCGCTGGTACAGCGCCCAGACGCCGAGCGCGAAATGCAGCAGTATGGCGGTGTAGAGCACGATCGCCACCGGCAGGAATTGCCAGAACTCGACGTGATAAGTGACGCCCGCGGCCAGCGCATTCGTCGAGATGTTGCCGAGCGCGTGGTTGAGGAAATGGCTCAGGAGATAGGCGAACAGAATCACGCCGCAGACGAGGCGGACCTGGCGCACCCCGATGCCTTCGAATTTCTTGCGGATCTGCTCGGGTGAAAAAGTAGCCATTTCCAGCCATTATCGGCGATTGGCCGTATTCATTCCACTTCAAATCTCAAATCTTGCACGCGTTTGTGTGACGCGGCGCTCGGGTCCCCTCACCATGCGTTGACAGCCCTTATGGAGTCGGCAAGAAAGCGCCGTGACATCGATCCCCGCTCCCGGAAAACCCGATCAGGCCGCGCGCCGTCTGCTGCTGATGGCAGTCGCCGTGATCGTAGCCATGACCATTTTGCGGATCGCGTGGGCGCATCTGATCGAGCTGCGCACCGACGAGGCGTATTACTGGACCTGGTCGAAGGAGCATGTGCTGTCCTATCTCGATCATCCGCCGATGGTCGCCTGGTTCATCCGAATCGGAACTGCGATTTTCGGTGACACCAATTTCGGCGTGCGCTTTGCGGGCATCGTGGCGATGCTCTGCATGCAATTGCTGCTCGCCGATATCGTCCGCCGCGTCACGCATGATTGGCGCGCGGTCGTGTTCGCATTGCTGTTCCCGGAGGCAGCGCTTTATTACGGGCTGTTGATGGCGAAGGTCGCGCCCGACACTGCGCTGATCCCGTGTGCGGTGGCGACGATCTGGTCGCTGGTGCGGCTTGCCGAGAGCGGCGATCAACGCTGGTGGCTCGCGGCCGGCGCCTTCGGCGGACTGTCGCTGCTGTCGAAATTCACCGGGATCATGCTGGTGCCGGCGGTGCTGGCGTTCATGCTGGTTCCGGACTGGCGGCGAAGCCAGTTGCGTTCGCCATACCCGTGGCTCGCCGTGGTGACCGCACTTCTCATCTTC
>DASXLF010000346.1:0-2173 GCA_036496405.1 Steroidobacteraceae bacterium
TCTGCAGCATGCGGTAGCGCAGGGCATTGCCGCCGCGCTGCTCGTCGGCGTCGAGCTTGGACGCGATATTGAGTCTCCAAGAACTTGTCAGCGCAATCTCGGTGGTGAGGTCACGCTTGAGATGCAATCCCGAGCAGTCGAGCGACAGATCCTGCACGGCGGTGCCGATTCTCGGCGCATTGACGGCGGTGCCCAGGCGCAGGGCATATTCGGCACGGTGCGGCTGTACCTGTGCTGCCGCCAAGGACGGCGACAGCAGACAGGCGGCGGCGAGAAAACGCACAAGCAGTCGCATCAAGGCACCTTGCGCACCCGGCCGGAGCCGGTCAATCGTGCGGGCGATGACATGGCTGGACTTCATGGCGGGAGGATGGCGCAGCGCCGACGCACAGACGATGGCGCGGCGCCCATGAGCCCATTCGAGTTCATCTGCGCCGGCGAGCGGCTGGAGGCGCTGCCCTCGGGCGCGCTTCATTGGCCGGGGCGGCGGCTGCTGGCGGTGGCCGACCTGCATCTCGAGAAGGGCTCGTCCTATGCCGTCAATGCGCTGAAGCTGCTGCCGCGGCATGACACGCGCCAGACACTGTCGATGCTATCGGCCTTGATCGGCAGGCTCGAGCCGGAAACAGTGGTATGTCTTGGCGATTCATTTCACGATCGTGGGGCTGTCGAACGGCTGCCTCAGCAGGAACGCGCCGAAATCGAGAGCCTGACCAGGCGTGCCCGCTTCGTGTGGATTGCCGGCAACCACGATCCAGGGCCGCCACCGCAAGGCTGGGGCTTCGTCGCGGAGGAAATTGCCGACGCGCCACTGGTGTTCCGGCACGAGGCGCGGTTCGGTTTGCCTGACGGGGAGGTCTCGGGCCATTTCCATCCGGTTGCGGCACTCACCGTGCGCGGCCGTGGAATTCGCCGCCGTTGTTTCCTGACCGACGGCAGGCGTGTCATTCTTCCAGCCTTTGGCACCTATGCCGGCGGCCTCAACGCCCTCGATCCCGCGATCGCCCAGCTTTTTGCAGACGACTATGACGCGCTGGTGGTCGGTCGCGACGCCGTGCGGCGGCTGTCATGGCGGCAGTTGCGGCCCGACGCGACGCTGGCCGATCTCGCCTGGGAGCGCGAGCGGAGATAACTTCACGCCGGCTTGGGCGGGCGCACTAGCGAAACGGCGGCGGCGATCACGGCGAACATGATCAGCAAGGCCAGGCTGCTTTCGACTGCGTTGATCAGTGGACGGCCGCCGAAGATCTCGTCGTGCTGGTGGATTCGCCATGACATTAGCGAGGATGCGGCCGACACCCCGGCGCAGCTTCCGAATACCCTGAGCAGGTTGAGCATCGAGGCCGCCTGGCTGGCGCGACTGGCGGGAGCCGCGTTGAGCGTGGCGTGGTTGTTGGGCGCCATGAACAGGCCGAGGCCGACGCCGAACACGGCGAAAGACGACAAGCCCGTGACCAGCGTGTTGACCGGGTGGTCGCCAATGATCAATAGGGCGACGAGGGCGGCAGCGGCAAGCGCCATGCCGGAGACGCAGACGACGCTCGAACCGAATTTCTTGGCTGCGGCTATTCCCAGCGGAGCAGTGATGCCCATCGCCACCGGAATGATGGCAAGCTTGAAGCCGGCCAGCAGCGCGCTGTTGTGGAAGCCGTGGATCAGCGCGAACGACATCAGGAAGAACATCCCGAAGACCAGGGCGTAGCTCAGCGCGACGCCGACTACGCCCGCAGCGAACGCCCTATGGCCAAACAGGCTGAAGTCGACCAGCGGCGCCGGCGTGGCCCGCTCTCGCCAGATAAAGAGCGCGAGCAGAGCCACCGCCCCGACCGCGACCAAAATCATCGGCACGGAAGTCACCTGCCAGACGGAGAGCTGATTCAGGAACAGGATTGCCAGCACCAGCGATGGCACCAACAGGGTTGCGCCGATCCAGTCGAAGCGCCGGTCATGCGCCAGGTCATGCGTGCGCGGCAGGATGAACCAGCCTGCGATTGCGGCGGTCAGGCCGAATGGCACCGTTACCCAGAACACCCACTGCCAGCTCAGCACTTCCAGCAGCATTCCGCCTGCCGCCGGCCCGATGCTGACTCCGATCGCCTGGGCCGTTGTGTACAGTCCGATGGCATGAGCACGCCGCGAACCGTCAATTGATTTCACCAGGATCGCCATGCTA
>DASXLF010000347.1:0-2046 GCA_036496405.1 Steroidobacteraceae bacterium
ACGCACAACATGCAGCAGGCGTCGCGCACCTCCGACTACACCGCTTTCATGTATCTGGGCGAGCTGGTGGAGTTCGGCGCCACGGAGCAGGTGTTCACCACGCCCGCCAAGCCGCAGACGGAGCAATACATCACTGGCCGCTTTGGCTAGGTGCAGCTACTGGCCTTGGTCACGTCGGCTCCGCGCGGAAGCAGGGCATTGAACACCAGACTGAGCGCAACGCTTACCGCGATGTTCAGCAACAGCGAACTGAGTGCCGCATAGCAGGGAATGGTCGTGCCGAAGAGCGCGAGATCATAAGTGGTCTTGGTGAAACCGAGGCTTGCCCACATCGCGATGCCTGCCGCGAGGCCCGCAAGCCATCCGGCCAGCAGAGCATAAGGGTGCAGCCGGCGCGTGTAGAGTCCAATCAGCACCGCCGGCAGCGTCTGGATGATCAGAATGCCGCCAAGCAATTGCAGCTCGATGGCATATTGCGCCGGCAGCGCAATGACAAACACCAGCGCGCCCAGCTTCACCAGCAAAGACACAATTTTCGCCACGCGGCACTCTTCATGCGCTGAGCAATCGGGCCTGAGGTATTCGCGGTAGATGTTGCGGGTGAACAAATTCGCGCAGGCGATCGACATGATGGCGGCCGGCACCAAGGCGCCAATGGCAATGGCGGCAAATGCCACGCCGGCAAACCAGTGCGGAAACATGGTGAGGAACAGCGCCGGCACGGCGAAATTGTTGCCGAAACGATCGAAGCCGGCCGCGTATGCCGGCATCGCCTGGACGCCCGCGGCAAGCGCCATGTATCCCAGCAGCGCAATCAGTCCGAGCGCGATCGAGTAAGCGGGCAGCGCCACCGCATTCCTTCGGATGACTTCGCGGCTGGTGGACGACAGCACGCCGGTCATGGCGTGCGGATAGAGCAGCAGCGCCAGCGCTGAGCCTAGCGCCAGCGTGGCGTAGGCGGCCTGTGGTCCGAGATTGTGGGGAGTGGCGGCACCGAGGAGCAGCCGGGGCGTGGGCACGCTGGCGAATATCTTGCCGTAGCCGCCGAGTTGTTCCGGGATCACGATCACCGCTGCAATGATGGTGATGTAGACGAGCAGGTCCTTCACCACCGCGATCATTGCCGGCGCGCGGAGGCCGCTGTTGTAGGTGTAGGCCGCCAGCACCACGAAGGCGATAATCAGCGGCCACTCGCCGTGAACGCCGAGAGCAGCCAGCACCACTTCGATGCCCACCAGCTGCAGCGCAATGTACGGCATCGTGGCGACGATGCCTGTCAGCGCCACCGCCAGCGCCAGCGTGGCGGAACCGAAGCGCGCCCGCACGACATCCGCGGCCGTCATATGGCCTCCTGCGTGCGCCACGCTCCACAGCTTTGGGAAAACTGCGAACATCAGCGGATAAACGAGAATGGTGTAGGGCACGGCGAAGAAGCCGGACGCGCCTGCACCGAACATCAGGGCCGGCACCGCGATGAACGTGTAGGCGGTGTAGAGGTCGCCGCCGAGCAGAAACCACACGATCACGCTTCCGAAGCGCCGGCCGCCCAAGCCCCATTCATGCAGTTGCGTGAGGTCGCCCTTGCGCCAGCGCGACGCGAAGAACCCAAGCCCGGTCACCAGCGCGAACAGCACAATGAAGATCGCCAGCGCGATACTCACGGCCGCTTGCCGCGCGACCGCGTCTCAAGCCAATAAGCCAGCAGAAGCAGCAGCGAACCGATCGGAATCCACAGCAGCTGGTACCAGTAGAAGAAGGGAATGCCGGCAAGCTCCGGCGCTCTGTGGTCATAGAACGGCACCCACAGCACCGCGACACACGGCAGCAACAGAAGAAGAGCAACAAACCAGCCCCGTCGCACACGCGCCTCCGAATTCCGCCCCGGATTGTGACGGAAACCGCCGCAGGGCGCCAACTCCCCATCGGCTCGGCGATGCGCTAGTCTCCCGCCATCTCGAAGGGGAATCAACGATGACAATGCGGGTTTTGATCGCCGGAATTCTCGGCGGTGTGGCGATGTATATCTGGAGCACCATTGCCCATGTG
>DASXLF010000348.1:0-1696 GCA_036496405.1 Steroidobacteraceae bacterium
CCGCCGCCAGCAATTGATGCCGGTGGTCGTCGATCTGCGCCAGCGCATCGATGTGGTGCGCGACATGCTGGCGCCCTCGCTGCGCGGCAATATTGAATTGATGTGCGACATCGAGGACAAGATCTGGCCGGTCGAGGTCGATCTCGGCGAGCTAGAACTCGCGCTGGTCAATGTCGCGGTCAATGCGCGTGACGCCATGCCGGAAGGCGGTACCATTACGCTGTCGGCGCGCAACGTCGTGCTCAAACCGGGGTCGGCTGCGGGCGCGCTGGAAGGCGAATTCGTCGCACTCGCCATCATCGATACCGGCAGCGGCATGACGCCGGACGTGCTCGCGCGCGTGTTCGAGCCGTTCTACACCACCAAGCCGGTCGGCAAAGGCACAGGCCTTGGCCTCTCGCAGGTGCACGGTTTTGCCAACCAGTCGGGTGGCGCGGTGAACCTGAGCAGCGAGCCGGGCGAAGGCACCGTGGTCACGATCTATCTGCCGCGCAGCACCCATGCGGCGGCCGCGGATGCCGGCGAGGGCGCCTCGGACAGCGACGGTCAGGCGCACGGCACCGTGCTGGTGGTGGAAGACAGCCGCGATGTGGCCGAAGTGACGTCTTCGCTGCTCGAACAGCTCGGCTACCGCGTGGTGCGGGCCGAAAATGCTGCCGAGGCGCTACGGCATCTGCAACAGGGCATCGGGGTCGATCTGCTGTTCTCGGATATCGTCATGCCGGGCTCGATCAACGGGCTGCGGCTCGCGCAAATCTGTCAGGAGCGGTTTCCCGATATTCCCGTGTTGCTGACCAGCGGCTTTAGCGACGCCGCACAGGCCGCCGACGGGCGCTTCGATATCTTGCGCAAGCCGTTCGAGCTATCGGCGCTCGAGCACGCGATTGATGTCGTCATGAATAATGGACACGGAAGAAAGTCCGGCGTGCCGGCTGCGTGAACGAGCGCGGCCGGTTACGAGCCGGGCGCCAGGATCTTCTGGATATCGTTGATCGTATAGATCTGCCCGCCGATGGTCAGGGCCGGTGGCGTCTGGGTGAGATCGACCGAGGACACCTGGCCCTCCACCTGGGTGGTGACCGGGGTCGACGCGCCGCTGGCGTTCACCGCCGTGGCCGTCATTGTGTAATTGCCTGCCGGCCAAGTGGTGCCGTCATTGCCGACGCCATTCCAGGTGAAAGTCTGGCTGCCCGAATTGATCGTGCCGGTGGCGGTATAGGCGGTCTGGCCGGAAGGCGCGGTGATCGTGATCGTGGCGGTCGCCGGCTGCGTGGCGTTGAGCGACCACGAGGCCTGGCCGTTCGCGAGTTGAGCGGTGGTGCCGTTCACCACCACGGTGGCGCCGACCAGCGAGAGCGCCTGCGTGGTTTGCGCGCTCTGCTGCAGCGACACCAGCGTGCTCAGCGTGGTGTTGGTCTTCATCTGCTGTTCGACGCCGGCGAATTCGACCAGTTGCTGGGTGAATTGATTGGTGTCCATCGGACTGAGCGGATCCTGGTTTTGCAATTGCGTCGTGAGCAGCTGCAAAAAGGTCGTGAAATTGCTGGCGATTTCTGTGTTGTCCGCGACGCTTGCTGCCGCGCTGGCAGCGCTGGCGGCATTCGCGTTGGTGGTTGTGGTCGTCGTTGCGGTGGGAAGGATCGAGGTCATGGCTGTTCCTCAGACTCGGATGTCGATGCCACCGCCCATACCGGCG
>DASXLF010000349.1:0-1536 GCA_036496405.1 Steroidobacteraceae bacterium
AACCTACGCCCGCAGCTGTCTGTTCAACGGCCATTGGGTACCGCATCTTGTGGTGCGCACGGCCGCCGGTCCGGTCACCGTCATGGTGCTGAACCAGGAACATGTCGCCTCGCGGCAATCGTTTCGCCAGAACGGCTACTCCGGCATTCTGGTTCCCGCGCCGGGCGGTGGCACGCTCGCCGTCATCGCGCAGGGTGATCCGGATATGGACACGCTCTCGCGTGCCCTCGGCCCGCACCTGCATTGGACGCACTAGGCACATGCAATCCCTGACACTGCTGCTGGTACTGGCCGTCGCGGTCGGTACCGCGACCCGCCTGTGGCTGGCTAATCGGCAGATCAGCACCGTAATCGGGCACCGCAGCCAGGTACCCGAGCCTTTTGCGAACAGCATCGCGCCCGGGGACCATCACAAGGCCGCCGACTACGCCGTCGCCCGCACTCGCCTGGGTCGACTTGATACCGTCATCGATGCAATCGTGCTGCTGGCGCTGACACTGGGCGGCGGCATCGAGGCCATCGACCAGCTCTGGAGGCGCGCGCCATTCGGGGAGCCCTGGCATGGCGCCCTCGTCATCCTCAGCATCATGCTGATCGTGGCGCTGATCGGCCTGCCCTTGTCGCTGTGGAGCACCTTCAGGCTCGAGGCTCGTTTTGGTTTCAACCGCACCACGCCGGCACTGTTCTTCCTGGACCGCTTGAAAGGTCTGCTGCTGGGCCTGTTGATCGGCGGACCCTTGCTGCTGGCCGCCCTGGAACTGATGCAGCACGCCGGCGCACTGTGGTGGCTGTATGTGTGGGTGCTGTGGCTCACCGTGTCGCTGGGCATGACCTGGGCTTACCCGGCGCTCATCGCACCGCTGTTCAATCGCTTCAGTCCGCTGACCGACGAGGCGCTGCGGACCCGCATCGAGACCCTGCTGAGCCGCTGCGGCTTTGCATCACGGGGCGTGTTCGTGGTCGATGGCTCGCGCCGTTCGGCGCATGGCAACGCGTACTTCACCGGGGTCGGGCGCAATAAGCGCATCGTGTTTTTCGACACCTTGATCAGCACCCTCGAGCCCGGCGAGATCGAGGCGGTACTCGCCCATGAGCTCGGGCATTTCAAGTTGCACCATATCCGCCGGCGCCTGATCGTGTCGGCGGCCGTCGGGCTCGCCGCGCTTGCGCTGCTGGGCTGGTTGGCTGCCCAATCCTGGTTTTACACGCAGCTGGGGCTCTCGGGCGCATCCAACTACGGCGCCCTGCTGCTGTTCATGTTCGTTGCACCCGCCTTCACGTTCTTCGTGACCCCGCTGGCCGCAAGCTGGTCACGTCGTGATGAGTTCGCGGCCGATGAATTCGCAGCCCAGCACACGCCGGCCGCCGCGCTGATGGCGGCGCTGGTGAAGCTGTACCGCGATAACGCCACCACCCTCACACCGGATCCGGTCCACTCGCGCTTTTACGACTCGCATCCACCGGCGCTGGCACGGATCGCGCGGCTGCGGGAGCGCTGAAGCCCTTGCTGTAGAACCCGGACCGATCGAAGCAGCA
>DASXLF010000350.1:0-8502 GCA_036496405.1 Steroidobacteraceae bacterium
CGATTCGGTGTTCTGGTTCAAGACACAGCAGGATGCTGTGGCAGTGGAGCTTGCCATGCAGTGGAATGACTCCTACCAGGAGAGCATGTACTGCTACACCAATAACATTCCGCAGAAAGACGGTGGCACGCACCTGTCGGGATTCCGCGCCGCGCTGACGCGCACGCTCAACGATTACATCGAAAAGGAATTGAGCGCCAAGAAGGAGAAGGTGGCGACCACAGGCGATGACGCGCGTGAGGGACTCACGGCAATTCTGTCCATCAAGCTGCCCGATCCGAAATTTTCCTCGCAGACCAAGGACAAGCTGGTGTCCTCGGAGGTCAAAGGCATAGTCGAGACCGCGGTGGCGCAGAAGCTGGGCGAGTTCCTGCTGGAGCATCCGCAGGAGGCCCGTGCCATCGTCAACAAAATACTGGAGGCGGCGCGCGCGCGCGAAGCGGCGCGCAAGGCGCGCGAGCTCACGCGGCGCAAGGGCGCGCTGGATATCGCCGGACTGCCAGGCAAGCTGGCCGACTGCCAGGAGAAGGATCCGGCGCTATCGGAAATCTTCATCGTCGAGGGCGACTCGGCCGGCGGCTCGGCCAAGCAGGGACGCGACCGGCGAACTCAGGCCATCCTGCCGCTCAAGGGAAAAATTCTGAACGTCGAGAAGGCGCGCTTCGACAAAATGATCTCGTCGGCCGAAGTGGGCACGCTGATCACGGCGCTGGGCTGTGGCATTGGCCGCGAAGAATTTGATATCGACAAGCTGCGCTATCACCGTGTGATTATCATGACGGATGCGGATGTTGACGGCAGCCACATCCGCACGCTGCTGCTGACGTTTTTTTACCGTCAGATTCCATTGCTGATCGAGCGCGGTCACATCTATATCGCGCAGCCGCCGCTGTACAAAGTCAAACGCGGCAAGCAGGAGACTTACGTCAAGGACGACAGCGAACTCAATTCCATGCTGCTCAACAGCGCGCTCGAAGACGCGGCGCTGTACGTGAATGCCGCGGCGCCGCCGGTGCGGGGCTCGGGGCTGGAGATGCTGGCGCGTCACTACATGGAAGTGCAGTCGATCATCCGCCGCTGGTCGCGTCGCTATGACGAGCGCCTGCTGGAGCAACTGATCTATCTGCCGGCGGTTACGCCGGCCAATATCGATCAGCCGGAATTCATGCGCGGCTGGATCCGCGCGCTTGCGACTCAGCTCAACGCGCACAGCGATGGCCGGCGCACATTCCAGGTGGATCTGCGTGCCGGTGCCGATGGACACGCATCGCGCATCATCGTGCGCAAGACCGAGCACGGACTGGCGACCGAGAAGCTATTGCATCGTGAATTTTTCGAATCGGCGGAATATCAGCGCATCGCCGAGCTCGCGCGCACGCTGGCCGGTCTGATCGGTGACGGCGCCTACGTCACGCGCGGCAATGAGCGCGAGGACATCAGTGCTTTCAAGCAGGCGGTGAACTGGCTGTTCGAGCAGGCGCGCAAAGGCCAATCGATTCAGCGTTACAAAGGCCTGGGCGAAATGAATCCGGAGCAGCTCTGGGAAACCACGATCAACCCGGAATCGCGCCGGCTGATGCAGGTCCGAATCGAGGATGCCGTGGCTGCCGATGAGATCTTCACCACACTCATGGGCGATCAGGTCGAGCCGCGGCGCGAGTTCATCGAGAAGAACGCGCTCGCAGTCCTGAACCTGGACGTCTGAGGCTAAGGGACGGCTGCGACAACCTGCCGGCCACGGCGCGAAACTCTTTTTGCGTTGGCCGCGCGTTCCATCTGCGCAGCCGATCTCACCCGCAGCTTGAACAATGAGCGCAGCTCCTCGAGAAGGCTCAATGCCAGGGCAATGCGTACGGTGGATTCCATCGATGCCTGGCCTTTGCTCTCCAGGTTCTTGACCGTCCCCGCCGATACCCCCGCGCGGGCCGCCAGTTCCTGCTGGGTCAGAAGCTGAGCCACGCGCTGCATGCGCAGCCGCTTGCCCAGCTCCCGGCATAGGTCCTCGTGAGTAGCGATCTCAAGGCTCAACTTATTGCCTGTTAATCAACCAGAGGCCAACAAGAAACAATATATTAGCTGTTAATGCGGCCGCTGGCTTCCCCAGCTATTTCGGTAGCATCGGCCGGCCCTCATGCGCGACCAGCAGGTCGTGCATGTCGTTGGCGTGCTCCTCTTCCTTTGTGAGGATCCATTCGATCATCTTGCGGGTGCCAGGATCGCGGTCGCCGAAGTAACGGATGAGTTCGCGGTAGTGGTCCACCGCGATGCGCTCGGCAATCAGATTTTCCTTGATCATTTCCACCAGGTTGTCCGCGTTCCCGTATTGCGAGGCCGAGCGCGACTCCAATCCCTTCGGGTTGAAATCCGGCTTGCCGCCCAACTGGTTGATGCGCTCCGCCACGGCGCGTGCGTGCTCGGCTTCTTCCTTCGCGTGCTCGTCGAATTCTTCCTTCACGCCGTCGCTGGAAATTCCGGTGGCCGCCACGGCATGCATGGTGTAGCGAAGCACGCATACGATTTCAGTCGCCAGCACGGTTTGCAGAATGTCGATGGCCTTCTTCGGATCACCCTCATAGGACTGAGTGATGCCGCCATCGCCAATGTTCTTGCGGGCGCGTTCGCGCAAGGTCTTGATGTCGGTCAGGAACGGCTCTGATTTGGAGCCGGCCTTGCTGGCGGATGATTTCGTACTCATGGTGTCTCGTTCTCCGGAAAACTCGCGGCGGGCCTCGACTATAGCGCGCCTTGGGATTTCCAAGAAGCGGGCAGAATCCCACACAACGGCAACCACTGAGCCCAAGATGCACTGTGAGCATTACTCATAAAAGAGATCTGCGTGACGGCGAGGCCGTGTGGGCCCGCTACCCGGTACCGAAAATCCAGAGCACCCGGCTGCGCCGCTCGCTCCGGACCGAAGTGGCCGTGGTGGGCGCCGGCATCAGCGGTGCCATGATCGCGCAGTCGCTTACCGAGGCCGGAAAGCGGCCGCTGATCCTCGATCGCCGGCGCGCCGCTCTGTTGGGATCGACTGCCGCGAGTACGGCGCTGCTGCAGTTCGAATTGGATACGCCGCTGATAAAGCTCAGCCGTTCCCTGGGCCGCGGCAGCGCGGAAAAGGTATGGATCGCTTCCAGGGATGCGGTGAACGAGTTGCGCACGCGTACGCACCGGCTGGGAATCGCTGCACATTTTACAAGCCGGCCGTCGCTGTACCTGGCGGGGAACGTGCTCGATGCTCATGGCCTCAGACGCGAGGCGGCGCAGCGGCAGCGCATCGGCCTGGCCAGCGAATATCTCGATCGCCGGGCGTTGCGACATCATTTCGGCATAGACCGGCCGGCAGCATTGCTCAGTCACGGCAATGCCGAAGCCAACCCGGTGCAACTGGCCGCCGGCTATCTGCGTCGCGCCATTCGCGCGGGCGCTCGCCTGCACGCGCCGCACGATGTAATCGACCTGCACTGCGGACGGCGCGCAACGACCTTGCTGACCGCCGATGGCATCCAGATTCACGCTCGCCACGTGATCTTCTGCACCGGCTACGAGCTCGCCCGCATAGTGCCGGCGGGCAATAATAAGATCCTGTCGACCTGGGTCATCGCCACCCGGCCGCAACCCAGGCGGATATGGCCGCAGCAGGCATTAATCTGGGAAGCCTCCGAACACTACCTGTACGTACGCACCACGGCGGACGGCCGCGTGATCTGCGGCGGTGAGGATCAGGACTTCGACGACGCGCAGACACGCGACGCACTCACGCCGCTGAAGAGCAAACGCCTGGAAAAGAAGTTGCAGCGATTGCTGCCCGGTCTCGATGCCAGACCCGCCATGTCCTGGACCGGAAGCTTCGGCGGCAGCGCCAACGGCATGCCCACGATCGGCGTCATCCCGGGATACCCGCGTTGCTATGCGGTGATGGGATATGGCGGCAATGGCATCACCTTCTCCATGCTGGCGAGCCGGCTGATCACCGCCGCAGTGCTGGGCAAGACACTGCCCGAAACCGCGTTGTTCGCATTCAGGTAGCCGCCGCGAGCAGCAGTTCGGGTAACGCGCGCATGTCGGTGAAGCACACCCGCGCGCCCACCTGCACGAGTCGATGTTCGGATGTCAGTGCACAATATCCATACACTGGCATTCCGGCGGCAACGCCGGCGATGACGCCCGTGGGCGTGTCTTCGATTACCACACAGCTGGCGGCAGGCACGCCGTGACTGGCCGCGGCCAGCAGAAACAGATCCGGCGCCGGTTTTCCCCGCGCCACGTCGGTGATCGCAAACAGCCGGCCTTCAAATCGCGCCAGCAGACCGGTGATACCCAGCGTGGTGCGCATCTTTTCGTGCGTGCCATTCGATGCCACGCAGTAGCGCATTCCCATGCGATCCAACGCATCCAGCGTTGCTTCGATGCCGGGCACGCTCTTGAGCTGCGAGGCCAATGCCGCATCGCTGCGCGCGCGATAGTCGGCTATGAATCCGTGAGGTACCGGTCGTCCCAGCATTGCGGCGATGAGCTCGCAACATCGCGCGGTCGACTGACCGACAAAGCGTTCATACATGTCCGGCAAGGTGAGCGAAATCCCGAGCTCGCCCAGCATCTGTGCAAACACACTGTTGGTGATCGGCTCGGAATCGACCAGCACCCCGTCGCAATCAAAGATCACCAGCTGAATCGGCTTCAAGGCATTGCGATCGTCATGCTCTCGCCTCCTGCAGCGGGTGCGGAGCTGCTTCGGGCAGACAGACAATTAACAGACTCAGTATCGGTGGCGCGATGAAGCACCACACGCCCAGCAGATGATAGAGCAGCGCCGCGGCGCTGCACCCCACGGCGAACGCCGCGATGCTGCCCCACATCCGGCCCAAGCGCGCGCGGATCAGCACCCTGGTTTCCGGTGACACCCGGCGCGTTAAATCGGCCAGGTCGATCATGATCTGGGTGGTATTGCCGGTCATGATGGTGGTCGGCGGTGAGGCCGACAGATGAATGCGGTGAATCGCGTTCTGAATCGCCATGGCGGTCACCAGCGTCATGCCGGTGACCAGCGCCTGCCAGCCGTCGCCGTTGTGGAACGGCCCGAGATCGATGGCGAGGCCAGCGCCCGCGAGCAGCAGCAGTAACTGCAGAGCCAGCAGCGGGCGCAACGCCGGCCATCCCATGGCCGGCAGCCACAAACTGACCAGCCGGGTTGCGAATACCACCAGGCAGAACATCGGCAGTGCCACCAGCTTCGCGACCACACCGCTGGTTCCCAGCACCAGCGCCGCTCCGAGCGTGACAAAGTTGCCGGTCACATGCGAGGTAAACAATCCCTGCAGCGCCAGGTAGCCGGCGGTATCGACGTAACCGCCGTTGGCACTCATCAGCAGGGGCAAGGATAGTTTCATCGCTACGATTCTCCGGTTTCTCTAGCGTGTCGAGTGCGCCTCGATCCAGGCCTGCGCCTCGGCATTGACCTCACGCGGATTGCGGCCGGCGGCCGCGATTGGCGGACCGATGACTACACGGATGATGCCGGGTTTCTTGAGCAGTCCGCGCCGCGGCCAGTAGTAGCCGGCATCGTGCGCGATGGGCACGATCAACCGTTCGTTCTCGGCCGCAAGCAGCGCGCCGCTGATGCCGTACTTGCGCGTCTCGCCCGCGGGCATGCGCGTACCTTCGGGAAAGATCACGATCCATTCACCCTCGGCCAGGCGCGCCTTGCCCTGCACCAGCACGCCACGCACCACTCCCGGGCCGCCGCCGCGGTCCACCGCGATCGCTCGCAACAGCAGAATGCCCCAGCCGACAAACGGGATCCATGTGAGTTCGCGCTTGAGCATCCACACATGGGGTGGCACCAGCAGCGTCTGCGCCACCGTCTCCCAGCTGGAGGAGTGCTTGATCAGCGCAATGTGATTGCCCGCGGGCAGGCGCTCGCTGCCCTCGACCTGATAGTCCAGGTGACAGGTCCAGCGCAACACCGCCAGGATCACTCGCGCCCAGACGCGCGCCAGCACGAAGCGGCCGCGAAACGGCAGCAGCAATGACGCCAGCGTGAAGAAAATGCCGTAGAAGAAAGTCCACAGCAGGAAGAAGCCGGTGAAAAACAGCGAACCCAGCCACTGCGATGCGCGAATGTCGCCCACTGCTCAACCCGGCAGCCGCGACAGATCGGCAATGCCGGCGAACAGCGAGCGCAACTGCACCAGCAGCGCCATGCGATTATTGCGCAGCGCCGGGTCCGGATCGTTGACCAGCACATGCTCGAAGAACTGATCGACGCTGGCGCCCAGTCCCGCCAGCAGATCCAGCGCCTGCCCGTATTGACGCACGGCCAGCGCCGCGTCGACCTGGGTGCGCAATGCGGCCAGCCGCCGATGCAGTTCCTGCTCCGAGGGTTCCCGTAATAGCCCGGTCTCCAGAGCCTGCGGCGCGGCGTCCGCGGATTTGCGCAGAATGTTGGCGATGCGCTTGTTCGCTGCCGCCAGGCTTGCGCCTTCCGGCCGCGCCACGAACGCCACCAGCGCCCGCAGCCGCGCGTCGAAGTCGTGCAGCGATTGCGGCCGGGTCGCGAGCACGGCATCGAACATCTCGGTGCTGATGCCATTGCTGGCACTGCGTTCCAGGTACTGCGCCCGCAGCCGCTCGAGCATGAATTCGTACAGATCGCTGACCACGCCCGGCGCGCGTGCCTGGATATCAGCCAATGGCTGCAGCGCCACGGCGCGTTCGAGCAGCGCCACCAGATCCAGTTCCAGTTCATGCTCGAGCACGATGCGTAGCACACCGATGGCGGCGCGCCGCAGTCCGAATGGATCGCGGGTGCCGCTGGGCTTCTGTCCGATCGCGAAAATACCGGCCAGCGTGTCGATCTTGTCGGCCAGCGCCAGCGCATCGCCAATGCGGCTGCCCGGCAGAGCATCGCCGGCGCCGCGCGGCAGGTAATGCTCGCGCACGGCTTCGGCGACCCCGGCGCTCTCGCCATCCGCCAGCGCGTAATAGCGGCCCATGATGCCCTGCAATTCGGGAAACTCACGCACCATGGCCGTCAGCAGGTCGCACTTGCTCAGCTGTGCGGCGCGGACGCTGGCAGCCACGTCGGCGCCGATATGCGGAGCGACCATTTGCGCCAGGGCCGTGATGCGGCCAGTGCGGCTGGCCTGCGATCCCAACTGCGCCTGAAACGTCACCGCTTCGAGTGCTTCGAGGCGCGCGCTCAGCGGCTGCCTGCGATCCTGTTCCCAGAAGAATTGCGCATCCGCCAGGCGCGGCCGCACCACACGCTCATTGCCGGCACGGATCAGTGCCGGGTCGGGGCTGTCGATGTTGCTGATGGTGATGAACCACGGCAGCAAGGTGCCGGCGGCATTCTCCAGCGCGAAATAACGCTGATGGTCCTGCAGTGTGGCGATCAACACTTCGCGCGGCAACGACAGGAAACGCTCCTCGAAGCGTCCGGCGAGCGCCACCGGCCATTCCACCAGCGAGGTCACTTCATCCAGCAGCGCCGCGGACAGGATGGCGCGGCCCTCGAGCGTTGCGGCCAGCGTCTCGACCTGCGCGCGAATGCTCGCCTGCCGCTGCTCGAACACCGCGAGCACCTTTCCGCGCCGCTGCAGCGCTCCGGCATAGCTCGCCGGCGAGCGGATACGTATCGCCTTGGGCGCCATGAAGCGGTGTCCGGCGCTCACATCGCCGGCGTCGACGCCAAGTATGGAGGCTGGAACCACCTGCGAACCAAGCAGCATGAGCAGCCAATGTACCGGCCGCACGAATTGCGCTTCGAGTGCGCCCCAGCGCATGCGCCGCGGAATCGGCAGCGCATCGAGTGCCGCCTGGACCGCCGCCGGCAGCACGCTCATGGCCGCCGCGCCGCTCTTGAGTCCCTGGTAGTGAAGGTAGTCGTTGCCGCGCGGATCGCGCTCGCTGGTCAGCGAATCCACGGCCACGCCGCAACTGGCGGCAAACGCCAGCGCGGCGCGTGTGGGCGCGCCGGCCGCGTCGAAACTCGCACTGCGTGGCGGTCCGCGGCGCGCAATCTGCTGATCAGGCTGATGCAGGCTCAGCCGTCGCACCAGCACCGCGAGCCGCCGCGGCGTGGCGAACGATTGCACGGCTGCGTGTTTGAGGCCGAGCTCTCCCAGTCGCGTCGTAAGACCCTGGGCGAACGCCTGCTCGAGCGTGCGCAGCGCCTTCGGCGGCAACTCCTCGGTGCCCAGTTCCACCAGAAAATCTGCCGTGGGCGAACTCATGCAGTGTCTGTGCTCTTGAGCAGCGGAAAGCCCAGTGCCTCGCGGCTGGCGTAGTATGCCTGCGCCACCGCGCGCGCCAGCGTGCGCACGCGCAGGATGAAGCGCGCGCGCTCAGTCACCGAGATGGCACCGCGGGCATCGAGCAGGTTGAAGGTGTGCGAAGCTTTCAGCACCTGCTCATAAGCCGGCAGCGCCAGCGGCACCGCCAGCAACGCGTTGCATGCGCTCTCGTGCTCGTCGAAGCGGCGCAACAGCATCGACACGTCGG
>DASXLF010000351.1:0-1734 GCA_036496405.1 Steroidobacteraceae bacterium
CTGGGCGGGTCTGCTGGCGACATCGCCGCTAGAAGCACTGGCCGTGCTTTCGGGCCTCGTCTACGTGGTGCTGGCCGTACCTCGCAGCCGCTGGTGCTGGGTCGCGGGCGGCTTCAGTTCGCTCATTTACGTGTGGCTGTCCGCGCACGCGCGATTGCCGATGCAGTCGCTGCTGCAGGCCTGGTATGTCGGCGTCGCCGTCTATGGCTTCCAACGCTGGTCGCGCGAGGTTACGACGGGCGTCTCGCTGCTGTCGTGGCGCGGCCACCTCGCCGGTATTGCCGCGTCGCTGCTGCTGGCTGCGGCCATCGCGCGTTTCCTGGCCGCGGAAACGCAGGCGGATTGGCCCCATCTGGATGCGTCGACCACGGTGCTCAGCCTGTTCGCCAGCTGGCTCACCGCCCGTGCCAAACTCGAGAGCTGGCTATACTGGATCGTCGTCGATACGGTGCTGGCTTGGCTGTATGCCGCTCAGGGACTGGTTTTCACGGCGTTTCTGTTCGTGATCTATCTCGTCGTTGCCGCTGCAGGTTTCATTGAATGGTCGAAGACATACCGGCGTCAGACCGCTGTGTGATCCCTGCATGGATCTTGCGGCGCATTCCGGGTTGCGCTGGGGGCGAAGCGCCCGTGAGCGTCCAGCTGCTGCGTGGCGGCTGCAACGTAAATCGCAACCTGCGCATCGATACGCGCGCGGGTCGTTTCGTGTTACGGCAGCGAATCTCGGAGGGGCCGCGACCTGGGGCGGACTCGCTGCGTGAGGTGGCCTGCCACCGCGCCGCGGCTGCCGTCGGCGTGGCGCCGGCCGTGCTCGACACGGCGCCGGACGGCTGCTGGATCCTCATGGACCACATCGAGGGCGGGATGTGGACTCCCATGCAGCTGCAGGCCGCCGAGGGACTGCGCTCCCTGGGCGCCCGCCTCCAGCGTTTGCACGCGATAACGCCCCCCAAGGACGTTGCGGCGTTCGATCCGGTATCGATTGCGACAGCGCAGGCACAGGCCATCCTCGAGCGCGATCCGGCCGCCGCCGCGCAGGTCGACACTCTGGTCGCGCGTACGTGGCAGCTCGCGGTGGATTGCGCTGCCTTCGCGGCCACGCCGGTGACGACCCACGGCGACCTCAATGCCAGCAATCTCGTCGGGCCCGTCCCCATGCTCGTGGACTGGGAATATGCGCAGCTCGCGGACCCGGTCTACGACTTGGCCTGTCTCTGCGTCTACTATCCGGGCCTGCGGCTGCGCGGCGAGGAGTTGCTCGGCGCGGCGGGCATCGCCGACGCCAACGGCACCGTGCGGTTGCGGTTGTATACGGAGCTGTTCGGCAGCCTGAACCGCCTCTGGGAAAAGGCGCAAGCGTTGCGGGACCTAGCCCAACTATAACAACCCGGCAACGTCACTTTCCGCCGCGCTGCCAGCCGTCGAGGATGTCGGCCGTTTGGGCCGTGGGCGTCTGGACTCCTCACTTTGACAGGTGGCAGGCGAGCCGGGTTCCGGTGAGCTGAGCCAGATCGTGGCTTGAGTCCGGTCCTGGCCCACCAGAGGCCGGGCAAAGGCCGGAATTTCAATCCACGCTCCATGACGACGACGATGATGAGCGTTATGGGCCTATGCTGGCGCGGAAATTGCCCGCGGTCATGTGAGCTCGGTCACATTCCCGAGCGCCGCACAGTGATAGGTTGCGCTCTGTTTCCTCCCTTGGACTGGCCCGCTTCGGCTTTCGCCGCGGCGGGC
>DASXLF010000352.1:0-1542 GCA_036496405.1 Steroidobacteraceae bacterium
CGCCCGCGCGGCCTGTTTGGCCTCGACAGGGATGGCGTCTTCCAGGTTGCCCAGCACCACGTCCACGGCGCGGACGAGGTGCGGCACCTTGGCGCGGACCTTTTCATTGTGCGGCGGCACGAAATGGATCATGCGTTCGAGCCGCACCGGCAATTCGCGCATTGGCGCCGGCGCGCCGATGGCCAGTGGCTGGAAAAATTGGCGAGGGGGCTTCACGAGGGGCACGGGTCCTTCCAAACGGTCAAGCTGCCGTTTAGAGGAATGCAAAGGCCGCGCCAAGTCCGCGGCCGCCTACAGCGCAAAATAAGGCAGGCTGGGCAAGCCAATGATCGAGGTTCTTAATCTGGCGCTTCCGTTTTTCGGGCTAATTTTCATCGGCTTTGCCTGCGGGCGCATCAAGCAGATTCCCGATACGGCGCTCGCCTGGATGAATTTCTTTATCGTCTACGTGTCGCTACCGGCGCTGTTCTACCGCATCCTGGCGCAGACCCCGCTCGGCGAACTCAGCCAGGTCAATTTCATATTCGCCACCACGCTGGCGACGTTCTGGGCTTTCGCCGTCTCGTTCGGCATCGGCATGGCGATCCGCCATGGCAATGTCGGGGAATCGACCATCGCCGGGCTTGCCGGTGGCTACGGCAATATCGGCTACATGGGCCCCGGGCTGGCGCTGGCGACACTCGGGCAGGGCGCCGCGGTGCCGGTGGCGCTGATCTTCTGCTTCGACAACATCGTCCTCTTCACCATGGTGCCGCTGCTGATGGCGCTGGCGCGGCCGCAGCCGATGAGCGTTTCGGCTATCGCCGTCGAAGTCGTGCGCCGCGTGGCTTTGCACCCGCTGATCATTGCCAGCGCGCTCGGGGTTGTTTCGGCCGCGCTGCATTACGAGCCGCCGGTTGCGCTCGACCGGCTGATGCAATTTTTGCAGAACGCCGCCGCGCCCTGCGCGTTGTTTGCGCTCGGCGTCACGGTGGCGCTGCGGCCGCTGAAGAAAATGCCCTGGGAGGTGCCGTTCCTGACCGCGGTGAAGCTCGTGCTGCACCCGGTGCTGGTGTTCCTGCTGTTGTCGCTGTTCGGACCGTTCGACCAGGTCTGGGTTTACACCGCGGTGCTGATGGCAGCGCTGCCGCCGGCGCTCAATGTGTTCGTGTTTGCCCGCCAGTACGACACCTGGGTCGAACAGGCTTCCAGCGCGGTGCTGGTTGGTACGCTGGTTTCCGTGGTAACGCTGACCAGTGTGATGTGGATGGTCAAGACCGGCGCGCTGCCGGCGTTATTGTTTCGTTGAACCCCATGCAGCCTTTGTCCGGACTTCTGGTGCTCGATTTCTCGACGTTGCTGCCGGGACCGCTCGCCGGGCTGATGCTCGCCGAAGCCGGCGCCGACGTGATCAAGATCGAGCAGCCGGGCGGAGAAAACGCGCGGCGCTTTTTGCCAATGATCGGCGATGAGAGCGCGGCCTTCGCCATGCTCAACCGTGGCAAGAAAAGCATGAGCGTCGATCTCAAGGACGAGGCCGCGCGCGCCCGGCTCATCCCGCTG
>DASXLF010000353.1:0-4483 GCA_036496405.1 Steroidobacteraceae bacterium
GGCTCAAGAAAGATGAACGGCAGGCCAGCGTCGATGTGCGGAGCCATGCGATCGAGAACCTCGGCCAGATAAGCGCGCGCGGCGCCGAGATGACCGAAGTCGTAGAGCGGGCGTCCGCAGCAGATGTGGCCTTTGGGCACGATGACCTGGAAGCCCGCTTCGGTCAGAACGGTTTCGGCCGCGGCCAGCGTTTGCGGGTGGTAGTAGTTGTTCCAGGTGTCGGGCCAGAGCAGTACCTGCGCAACCGCCGTTCGCTCTGGGGCTGAAGCCCGCACTAAGCCTTTTGAATCTCGCTCTAAAACGAAACTCTTTCGCGCCAGCTTGGGCAGTTGGCGTTCCTGCGCCACGCCCGCGATGCGCTTGATCAACGAGCTCGTCACGTGCCCGGTAAGAATTGCATTCGTCAGCGCGGGCGCAAGCGAACCCCATCGCGCCAGCTTATCGGCGAAGCCGAAGATGTAGTGGTGCAGGGGATGCAGACGCCCCTTGTAATGCTGCGCGAGGAACTCCGCTTTGTACGCGGCCACATCGACAGCCACGGGGCACTCCGTCTTGCAGGCCTTGCAACTGAGGCAGAGATCGAGCGCTTCATGCACGGCCTCGCTGCGGAAGCCTTCGCGGCGCAGATCGCCGGCCAGCATCTCCCAGAGCAGCCGGGCGCGGCCGCGGGTCGAATGCTGCTCATCGCCGGTGGCGCGATAGCTGGGGCACATCACGCCGGGTCCGGCCTTGCGGCAAGCGCCCACGCCCACGCAGCGTTCGGTGGCTCGCTCCATCGAACCATCATCTTTTGCAAAGGCAAAATGGGTTTCGAACTGCGCGTGTGCGTGTCCGTGTGCGGCCGGCCCGCCGACGGGGCCATGCCGGAGATTTTCAAGCGGGTCGTAGACGCGCACCGCATCCACCACCTTGCCGGGATTCATGCGGTTATCGGGATCCCACAGCGCTTTGAATTCGCGGAACGCCTGCATCAGCTCGGGCCCGAACATCTTGGGCAGCAGGGCCGCGCGCGACTGCCCGTCGCCGTGCTCGCCGCTGAACGATCCGCCGAAGCTCACGACCAGGTCAGCGGCGCGATCGATGAATTCGCGGAAATCGCGCAGCCCTTTCTCGGAGTGGAAATCGAAGTTGATGCGCATGTGCACGCAGCCCTGGCCGTAGTGGCCGTACATGGGGCTGCGGTAGCCGTATTCGCCCATAAGCGCGGCGATCTTGCGCAAATAGGCCCCCAACTGGTCTGGCGGAACACCGGCGTCCTCCCAGCCTTCCCAACCCTCCGGTTCGCCGGGCACAAACACCGTCGCGCCCAGCGCTGATTCGCGCACAAACCATACCCGCGCCGCATCGGCAGCGTTGTAGATGCGCGCCTGTGGCTTCACCGGCCAGTTCTGGGAAGCCTGCACGAGGCTCTCTGCCATCTGCTGCACTTCGTCAGGATCCCACGCGCCCAATTCAATCAATAGGAATCCGCCGCCGGGCGGAAGCAGCGCGACATCATCGACGGCCAGGTGCTTGCGCTGCATGAAGTCCACCAGCATGCCGTCGAACCCCTCGAGGCCGATGGGTCTGTGCTCCAGCGCCAGCGGCACCGCATCGGCGGCTAGAAATGCATCGGGAAACGAGAGCGCGGTGAGCACGCGATGAGGCGGGCTCGACGCCAGGTTCAGGGTGGCGGAGACAACGGTCGCGCAGGTGCCTTCGGTGCCCACCAGCGCGCGCGCCACGTGGAATCCGTTTTCGGGAAGCAATTCGTCGAGGTTGTAGCCAGAGACGCGGCGCGGAATGCGGGGGAATTTTTCCCGCACCAGAGAGGCGTAGCGATCCCGCAGGCTGGCCAAGCCGGCATAGATCTGCCCCACGCGCCCGCCGCCGCGAATGGCCGCGTCGAGTTGCGCCGGGCTGGTACGGCCTACGGTCATGCGCGTGCCGTCATAGAGCACAATGTCGAGCGATTCGACATTGTCGGAAACCTTGCCGCCGAGCAGCCCATGCACGCCGCAACTATTGTTGCCGATCATGCCGCCCAGGGTGCAGCGCGAGTGCGTGGCGGGATCGGGCGCATAGGTGAGGTGATGCATCTCGGCCGCCTCGCGCAGCCGGTCGAGAACAATACCGGGCTCGACGACGGCCAACTTCTTGGCCGGATCGATCGCGCCCAGGGCATGCATATATTTCGAAAAATCGAAGACCACGGCCACATTGGCGCACTGGCCGGCGAGGCTGGTTCCTGCGCCGCGCGGCAAGACGGCGGCTCCCGCGGCGCGACATGCAGCCAGTCCGGCCTGCACGTCGGCCGCATCGCGCGGGACGATCACCCCGATGGGCAACTGGCGATAGTTCGATGAGTCCGCCGCGTACATGGCGCGAAATCCCATGTCGAAGTGGACTTCGCCGCGCATGGTTGCCTTGAGCTGCGCTTCCAGCTCGTGATGAGCCGCAAAGCGCTCGTGCGGAAGCGGAGCAAGATTGGAAAGAATTGGAAAAGTGCTCACGGAGGAATGGTAACGCTGCATGCAGCCGCCGGCGTGTGACTCGCCCGGGACGATTGGATTATCCGCTGCTCTCCAGCCGACCGATAATCCGGTCCGCGTCGTAGACGCACCCGCCCCACACGCCTCCGCTGGCGTGCACCAGCGCGGCCCACAGCCGCGTATCGTCGGGCAGTGCCGGATGCGGACGCAGGTCGGTTCGCGGCCCACGCTCGGCCAGCCGGCGAGCGCCCTCTTCCGGTCCAAACAATCCAGAAGCATCACCGACGAGGTGAACCGTCCCGGTTAGCTTCTCGCGATCGACGACAATCTCGATCAAGTCGCCTTCGAGCACCTTGCCCACCGGGCCGCCCGCGAGGGCTTCCGGCGAAACATGCCCGACGCATGCCCCGGTTGAGACGCCGCTGAAGCGCGCATCGGTGATGACCGCTACGTGCTTGCAGTGAGGCAGCATCTTCAGCGCGGACGTAACCTGGTAGGTTTCCTGCATGCCCGCACCCTTGGGGCCGCCGCAGATCAGCACCACCACATCGCCATGCCCGACCTCGCCCGCCTTGATGGCATGGATCGCGGCTTCTTCGGTGGTGAACACGCGCGCCGGGCCGCAGTGGCGATACACGTTGTTCGTATCGATGAGCGTGGGGTCGATGGCGGTGCTCTTAATCACCGCGCCTTCCGGCGCGAGGTTGCCGACCGGGAAGCAAATGGTGGAACTGAGGCCGCGCGACCGAGCCCGATCGGGGCTCATGATCACATCGTCAGGATCGATTCCATCCTGCTCCTGGAGCGACCGCCGCAGTGCCTGCCGCCGTTCGCTCTGCTCCCACCAGTCGAGACAGGCGCCGAGCGTTTCCCCGCTGACGGTCTTGACGGAAACGTCTAGAAGACCTGCCGCGCGCAGGTGCAACATGACTTCCGGCACGCCGCCGGAGAGAAACACCTGCACGGTGGCAAACCCGCGCGGCCCGTTGGGAAGCGCATCCACGAGGCGCGGAATCTCGCGGTTGACCTCGGCCCATTCGTCCACGGCAGGCCTGCGCAGCCCGGCTGAAAACGCGATCGCAGGGAGATGCAGGAGCAGATTCGTCGATCCGCCAAACGCGGCATGCAGCACCATGGCGTTGCGGACGGAAGCATCGGTCAGCACGTCGCGGACATTCATGCGCAAGTCGTGCATGCGCAGCAGCGCGCGCGCCGAGCGCCGCGCCGCATCGAGCCAGATGGGGTGGCCGGATGGCGCCAGGGCCGTGTGGGGCAACGAGAGCCCCAGCGCCTCGCCCACCACCTGCGCTGTGGCCGCGGTGCCCAGGAACTGGCAGCCTCCGCCGGGGCTGGCGCAGGCGTGACAGCCCACATCGGCCGCGTATTCAAGCGTGATCTGCTCCTGCGCGAAACGCGCCCCGATGGTCTGGACCTTGCCCGCGTCCTCGCCCGCCTCGGGTAGCAGCGTGACGCCGCCCGGCACCAGCACGGCGGGCAGTGCGCCGGCCGAAGCCAGCGCCATCATCATGGCGGGCAGGCCCTTGTCGCAGGTGGCCACGCCCAAGACGCCTTTGCCGGTGGGCAGCGAGCGCATGAGGCGGCGGAGCACTGTGGCGGCATCGTTGCGGTAAGGCAGCGAGTCCATCATGCCGGTGGTGCCCTGAGTGCGGCCGTCGCAGGGATCAGTGCAGGCCCCGGCATATGGCACCGCGCGCATCGATTTCAATTCGCGCGCCGCCTCCGCGACCAGAAGGCCCACTTCCCAGTGGCCGGTGTGAAAGCCGAGCGCGATGGGCCGGCCGTCGTCGCCGCGAAGGCCCCCATGGGTGCTCAAGATAAGGAACTCAGGATCGAGCAGCCGTGCCGGTTCCCAGCCCATGCCCGCGCTCTGGCTGAGGCCGAACAGGTTACCGGAAGGCTGGTTGAGGAGCATCTCCGCCGTGATCGGCAGTTGGCCCTGCGGACCGGCGGCATGGGTGCGCACGTCCGGCAGTCCGGCGGGCGAGTCGAGT
>DASXLF010000354.1:0-2152 GCA_036496405.1 Steroidobacteraceae bacterium
CACCGCCGCATGCCTGCTGTTGCTGTCGCAGCCTACCAGCTCTTATGCGGCTGGGCCCTATGACGGCGAATGGACTGGTACCGCCACACCAAACCGCGGGCGATGCCGGCCCGCCAGCGTGACGCTGACGGTCGCCGGCAAAGTAGTAACAGGCGAAGTCCGCCTGGAGCGCGAAACAGAGATCAGGGGGACGGTTTGGGAAGACGGATCATTCGGAGCCACGATTGGCTTTAACCAGCTCACCGGCCAGTTCAACCGCGATGCCTTTGAAGGGGCGTTCGAGACTTCCGACTGCGCGTGGAAGATGTTGCTCAAGCGCAAGCCGGGTCCATAGGCAGTACGAGATAGTGTTGCGCACAAGCATCGCGTTCAACCGATCCGCTTGAGCCCCTTCACGTAGCGCTGCCAGCGCCTGACATAGATGTCAGCCGCATCCGCGATGATACGCGCGGCTTTCTCATCGAGCGTGCGCAACACCCGCGCGGGCGCGCCTACGATCAGCGAGTTCTCCGGAAACTCCTTGCGCTCGGTCACCACCGCGCCGGCGCCGACCAGGCTGTTCCTGGCGATCCTGGCTCCGTTGAGCACAATCGCGCCCATGCCGATCAGGCTGTTGTCGGCAATCGTGCAGCCGTGCAGCACCGCGTTGTGGCCGATCACACAGTCGCGCCCGATCACGATCGGAAAGCCCGGATCGGTATGCAGCGTGGCATTGTCCTGGATCTGCGAGCGCTCGCCGAGCTCGATCCACTCATTGTCGCCACGCAGCACCGAGCCGAACCACACGCTCGCGTCCGACTTGAGCCGCACGCGCCCGATGACAGTCGCACTCTCGGCAATCCAGTAGCGCTCGGGAAGGTCTGGCCGCTCGCCGTCGAGGTCAAAAATGGCCATGCGCGCTCCATTCGTTGGCGCGCGACCTTGCCACGCAGACAATCGATTGGCGAGCCTTCGACACGCGCGTGCCGGCAGTGTTGTAGGAACTTCAAATCGGCGGCACTAGATCCGCAGCATCGCTCCAACCGCCATGATGGCGACCGAGCCCGACATCAAGCTCCAGAGACCGGCCACCACCGTTGCGGCCATCACCAGCTGGAAGCTTCGCCCTTCGATCGCGTGCCCGCGGATGATGTTGCGCATGATCAGGAACGGCGCGGCGAAAGCCAGGATCGGCACCGCCATGAAGGTCGAGGGCTTGGGCCCGCTCTCCAGCACCCGGAAGCTCAACGCATGGCTGGTGACAAGCTGGTAGCCGGTCGCCAGCATGCCGGCGAACGCAAAACCGATCGCCAACGAAAAGATCAGGTGAACCGATTCCGGTGCCATCGCGCCCTCGTTCCGACCACGCTGCTTGGCAAAGCGCGTGCTCGGGCGCCACAACATCCTTAATTAATCGTTAATTTGCGAACGGAGCCGGAACCGTGTGGGCAAGACGGGGCATGGCATACTCGCGCGTGATTCGTGGACACGAGCGGCGGGCATGGCGGTTTCCGACCTTTCCAATGCAGCAACAGGCCGGCCTCGGCGAAGTGGCACGCTGGCGCTGCCGCTCGTTGGCATGCTCATCCTTGCCGCTATTGCGGCCGGCTTCATTGCCTACGTGCTGTGGCCACGCTGGCCCGGACCAACCGTCCCGCCCGATGCACCCGCGCTGCCCATCACCATTGCAGGGACTCCCTTCAACGTGCCTCCCGCCGCCATGCGCGTCTCGCTGCAGCGTCGCGCCGGCGCGCACGACCGGGTAGACCTCGCCTTTCTATGGCCCTCGCACGAGCCGCCGGACTCTGGTGCATCGGGCGCTCACGCGCCTGGTGTTGCCGCGCAACAGACAGTCGAGCGCGTGTTTGTGACGATCACGGCAGCCGGCGACGCACTGGCGCCGGCCGAGCGGATCAAGACCATCTATCCGCGCTATGCGGCAGCCGATGCAGCCATCGAGCCCAATGGGCTTGCGGTGAAGGCGTTTCGCAGCGGCACGCCTTATCAGGGCGAAGACCTGATCTACGACTCAATCTATGACTCTACCACGCCGGAGGGCTTCCTCGTGCGCTGCAGCCGTAACAGCGCCGGCCCCACGCCCGGCATCTGTCTCTACAGCCAGCGCATCGACCACGCCGACATCGTCGTGCGATTCCCGCGCGACTGGCTCACG
>DASXLF010000355.1:0-1763 GCA_036496405.1 Steroidobacteraceae bacterium
CGCTTGGTCAGATCCTCCATTGCGGTGGCCGGCCCTTGGCCATCGAGGAGGCCCTGACCGTCGGGCTTGCGCATCAGCTGCTGTAGCCTGCGCGCCAGCGGCGCCGCCTCCGAACCGCGCAGCCGTTCCGGATCCAGCCGATCGATCAGCGGTCGCAGATCACTGGCTTCGTCGAGCATCAGGCGCAGATACTGTCTCGGGGCCGCGATAGCGAGTGCCGTCTGCAGGTCGGCCAGCCCGCTGACCCAATCGCCGTCCTGCTTGTGTGCGATCGCGCGAAGCAGCAGCAACTCGACCGAGCGGTGGGCCAGGTTGCGCTGCTCGCAGTACGCGATGGCTCCCCCCAGAGCCTGGACGACGAGCTGCGGCGTCTGTTGCAGCAAGAAGCGCGATGCGGCCCGAAAGGCCTTGTCAACGCTCAGGTCGGAAGCTGTCTTGCCAGACGGAAGCTGGTTGAAGCCGAAGCGCGTGGCCACGACACGGGCCTCCTCGTAGCGCCCTGCACGGGCCAAGCCGTTGCACTCCTCGGCCGCCAGCGTCACGGTCACGCGCCGCAGCCCGCGTCGCTCACCCAGCGCCTGGCCTTCCTTCAGGATCGCCATCGCGCTGGCTTCGTCGTGACGCAGGCGCTGCAGGCGTGCCTGCGTCAAGTAGGCGACGATCACGGCATCGGCGGGACCGTATTCGTCGACGCTGGTCATCGCCCGCTCGATATGCTCGACGGCCGGGCCGATTTCGTCGAACTCGTAGGCGATGCCCGCCAGCAAGGTGTGGAAGAGGCTGGCGTGCGCCGGGTGGCCGTGGAGTCTGCGATTGAGCAGTTCGAGGCCGTTCATGCACACCTGCCGGGCTTCGAGGTAGCTTCCGCGCTTCAGGTACAGCACGGCCTCGATGTAGGCCGTCCAGGCCAGCGCGTAGTAGCCCTCGCCCTGCTCCAGCCAGTGCCGGGCCTGGCCGAGCACATCCAGGCCCAGGGCGATGTCGCCATTGGTCTTGTGCCCGAAAGCCAGGACGTTGCCCATCACGCCCTTGCGCGGCAGTGGCGCCTCGGGCCAACGCGCCAACCACGCCGCTGCCAGTTCGCCGCCGCGCTTGCCCTCGTCGCGCAACGCCAGCGACATGGCAGCCTGCAGTTCGACGGCGCAGCGCAACTCGTCGATCTGGCGCGGGTCGGACCCGGGTTGCGCCTCCAGGCCTTGCAACAGACGCCGCAGGCGGTGGAGCTGAGCCTCGTGCTCCTGATGTCGAGAGTAGAACGAGAGCGCGAAGGCGTACTGGATGCGGATGACCGGATAGCGATCGACCCATTCGTCGGGCAGCGAATCCATCCAGCGCAGGATCGTCTGGTGGTAGCCGCGGCGAAAGACCAACTCCTCCACGCCGTCGGCGATCCACTGCGTCGCCTGTTCCCAGTCCTGGGCACGCATCGCGCAGTTGATCGCTTCCTCGACGTAGCTGTTGGCGTGCAGCCATCGGGCACCTCGCAAGAGACACTCACGGGCGGCGGCCGGCGCGGCGCGCTGAAAGCGCTCGCGGAAGAATTCGCCGACCAGGTGATGGAAGCGCACCCAGGTACTGGAGCGGTCGAGCGGAATCAGGAACAGGTTGCGCGCACGCAGCGCGCTCAGGAGTTCTTCGGCATCATCGGCGCCGCCGCTCAGCGTCTGCGCCAGCGGCGCACTGATGCGGTCGAAGAGCGATATGCGGAACACGAACGCGCGCGTGCGCTCGTCCAGCCGCGACAGCACCACATCGCCCAGGTA
>DASXLF010000356.1:0-1690 GCA_036496405.1 Steroidobacteraceae bacterium
CGAACACACGACAGTGGCACCCCACATCCACGCGCTCGAAGAAGAGCTGAACAGCCGTCTCTTTCACAGGAGCAACAGCGGCTATCGACTGACGGAATTAGCCGAACGGCTTCTCGCCTGGGCCGAGGCGACTGAGAGTGCCTACGCGTCCGCAAGAGCTGCTATGTGAATTCCTTCGTCGTTGTCACTCGCGCGGCATCGGGGAAGAGTTGCACGCATGCCAGGGACGGCAAAAACTTGCGCCATCCCGATTCGGTCCACGAGGAAACCGCCGGGACCTCCACCTGCCCGCCATGTCGCTCGCTCCATAGGCTGCCGAGCAGCGCAAGCGCCGCGCTACTGCCCATCACCAGGGCCGGCGCCGCTGCCGAGCCCGTAGCGGAGATGGCAACGGTGGCCAGCAGCGGGGCGGTGCCGCTGAAGGCGGTGAAGCTGACATTGTAGGCCAACGCGACGCCGGTGTAGCGCACGCGGGTGGGAAACAGGTCGGCTATCACCGCGCCGAACACGCCGCCGGCGAACGACGCACCCACGGCCGCCAGCACAAGCAGCACGATGAGCGGCGCGGTGTGCTCGACAGCCGCCATATACCAGGGCCAGCACCCGACGAGCAGCAGCGCGGCGCCAGCCGCGAGCAGGCCGCGGCGCGGCACATGATCGCCGAGCCAGCCGACCGCCAGCAGCCCGAACGAGGCCGCGGCGATCGCCACATTCAATGCGATCGCAACGCGCCCGGCGTCGTAGTGCAGCACGGCGACGAGGTATCCTCGCATGTGAACGAACAGCAGCCCAGTGAAACCTGCCGTCGCCGCGGCGTTGGCGATGCCCACCAGCACCGGCCACGGATGCGCGGCGATGACCTCACGCAGCGGCAGCCGGGCGACGCGGCGCTGCATCTGCGCGAACGCCGGCGTCTCTTCCAGTGCCCGGCGGAGCCGAAAGCCCAGCAGCCCCAGCAGCCCACCGACCAGGAAGCCGATGCGCCACCCCCAGCCGGGCAGCGCTGCCGGCGGCAGCAACTCTTGTGCGCCGAGGTTCACGAGTGTCGCGAGCAGAACGCCCGTGTTGACGCAAGCAAACACCACGCCGCAGACCAGGCTCGCGCGCTGCGGCACGGTTTCGACCGCGTAGGTAATCGCGCCGGGAAGTTCGCTGCCCAGGCAAAACCCCTGCACCAGCCGAAGGGCGAGCAGCAACAGCGGCGCGGCAGCGCCCCATTGCGCATAGGTCGGCAGAAGCCCCATTGCCAGCGTAACGACCGACACGACCAGCATCGAGCCTACGAACACCATCCGTCGTCCGACGCGGTCACCGAAATGGCCCAGGACGATGCCGCCGACCGGCCGCGCGAAATAACCGATGGCAAAACCCGCATAGGCAAGCATCTGCGAGACCAAGGGGTTGGCCGCTGGGAAGAATCCCGCACCGATCGCCGAGGCGAACACGCCGAACACCACGAAGTCGTAGAGTTCCAGCGCGCCACCGAGGCTGGCGAGCAGGATCATGCGCCACGGTGAGCGACCTGACGGCTGCGTCGGATCGGCCGCGCCGCGGCGAAGCCTACTGGCGCGAGTTGCGTCGTTGGGTGTTGCGAACTGCTGGCGCATTAAGCCTAGGGTCGGCACCGGTTTTCGTCGCCAAATGTCAGGCCATGAAGGCCCAAAACCGATCACTTTTGCACCACAGTGTT
>DASXLF010000357.1:0-1507 GCA_036496405.1 Steroidobacteraceae bacterium
GGCAGGTAGGCGCCGCCCGAGTCGACCAGGTACACGCACGGCAGGCCGTTGACCTGCGCGATTTCCTGCGCCCGCAGATGCTTCTTCACCGTCATGGGATAATAGGTACCGCCCTTGACGGTGGGGTCGTTGCAGATCACCACGCACTCGCGCCCGGAGATGCGGCCGACGCCGGTGATCAGCCCGGCACCGGTCGCCTCGTTGTCGTACATGTCGCAGGCCGCCAGTTGCGACAGTTCCAGAAACGGGCTGCCGGGATCGAGCAACAGTTCCACGCGCTCACGCGGCAGCAGCTTGCCGCGCGCCAGATGGCGCGCACGCGCCGCCTCGCTGCCACCGAGAGCGGCATGCGCCACCTTGGTGCGCAGATCGGTGACCAACGCCAGCATGGCCGTGCGATTGGCCAGGAATTCCTCACTGCTGGTGTTCACGGCGCTGGAGAGCGTGGCCAAGTCATACCCCCGAAAAGCTCGCTTGCATTCCACGGACAGATTGTCGGACAATAGCGCAATTATCCCGGTCGGAGCAAGCGGCCATGAGCGTTCTGGACTCCTGCGAGCTGGATTTCGGGCTGGGCGACACCCTCGATGAGGTGCGCGCGCAGGTGCGGCGCTTTGCCCGGGAGCAAATCGCGCCCCTGGCGGAGTCCATCGATCGCAGCAATGAATTCCCGCGCCAGCTCTGGCCCCAGCTCGGGGCGCTGGGATTGCTCGGGATGACCGTACCGGAGCGCTGGGGCGGCGCCAACCTTGGGTACCTGGCGCACATTCTGGCGATGGAAGAGATATCGCGCGCCAGTGGCTCGGTGGGACTGTCCTATGGGGCGCATTCCAATCTATGCGTCAATCAGCTGGCGGTGCACGGCAGCGACGCACAGCGCGAGCGCTATCTGCCAGCGCTGCTGTCGGGCGAGCACGTGGGCGCTCTGGCCATGTCGGAACCGGGCGCCGGCTCCGACGTCACCTCGATGGAGCTTCGGGCCGTGCGCCACGGCGATCATTTCCGGCTCACCGGCCGCAAAATGTGGATCACCAATGGTCCGGACGCCGACGTGCTGATCGTCTACGCGAAGACCGATCCCGAGGCACAGGATCGCGGCATTACGGCGTTCATCGTCGAGAAGGGCTTCTCGGGATTCTCCACCGCGCAGAAGCTCGACAAGCTGGGCATGCGCGGTTCGAGCACCTGTGAGCTGGTGTTCGAGCAAAGCCAGGTGCCGGCGGACAATATCCTCGGCGGCATCAATCAGGGCAATCGCGTACTCATGAGCGGCCTGGATTACGAGCGTGCAGTGCTGGCCGGCGGCCCATTGGGACTGATGGCCGCGGCGCTGGATGTCACGCTCCCGTACGTGCACGAGCGCAAGCAGTTTCGCCGCGCCATCGGCACCTTTCAGCTCATGCAGGCCAAGGTGGCCGACATGTATGTCAGCCTCAACAGTGCACGCGCCTATGTGTACGCCGTCGGCCGCGCCTGCGATGCCGGGCGCTGCACACGCCAGGACGCG
>DASXLF010000358.1:0-1754 GCA_036496405.1 Steroidobacteraceae bacterium
CTCATCTTCATGTTCGGCACCAGCGCCTTGAGCCAGTGCTTGGCCAGCGGGTATTCCTGCAGCAGCGGCAGCAGCCGGCCGGAGCGGATGTCGTCGGCCGCCAGGTAGCGCGCCAGCACCGCGATGCCCAGGCCGTGGCGCGCGGCCTCGCGCATCACGCGGCCGTCGCTCGAGTGCAGGCGCGAATGGACCTCGACGCTCAGGGCCCCGCGGGTGCTCTCGAACACCCAGCTGGTGCGAAACAGCGTGGTGGTCAGGCACTCGTGATCCACCAGCTCGGTCGGGTGGCGCGGTTCGCTGCGGCTGCGCAGATAGCTGGGTGCACTGCACACCACCAGCTCGTATGGGCACAGCGGAATATCGAGCACGTTCGGATACGATACCGGCAGCGCACCGATGGCGCAGTCGAAACCCTCTTCCAGCGGATTGACCGAGCGGTCCACCAGCACGATCTCCAGATCGACCCCGGCGTTGTGCTGCAGGAACTCGCTGTAGGCGCTGCCCAGAAATTCGGTGGTCACCGTGGTCGGTGATTTGATGCGCAGCGTGCCGTCGACCTGCGGGTCATCGGCCGAGCCGCTCTTGAACAGCTCGTCGAATTCGGCCACCAGACGCACGAATCGCGGCAGCAGGCCCTCGGCCGCCGTGGTCAGCGTCAAACCGCGGGTCGAGCGGTTCACCAGCCGGGTACCGAGCGCCTGCTCGAGCTGGCTGATGCGCTTGGTGACCACCGAGGGCGCGACCCCGAGCTCACGCGCCGCGCCCGAGAAGCTGCGCAATCGCGCTACTCGAAGAAAGGCGTTCAGGTTGAGAAGGCTGTTCACGTCCCTGTTCCCACGACCGCTTAACTGGATGACGCACCGGGCGCGCGCGGTGCTTGGGGCGAATGTTCGCCGGGGGAGAAAGCTGATCGCACCTAATGCTGCATTCTGCCCGGCGCGGTTCGATGCTACCGTTTTTCCTTCATGGACGGCTGTGGCAGCGTTGTTGCAGCGCAATAATAACGTACCGACACGCGGTAAGTAGGGGGAACAGCTATGAGAATTCGTGCACACGGCGCGCTGCGCCTGAGCGTCCTGGCCTGCCTGAGCGGTCTTCTGACAGCCCCGGCGTCGTGGGCGCAGCAGACCAGCAGCACCGACACGCCGGCTGCCACCGGCGGACTCGAAGAGGTGGTGGTCTCGGCTGAGCGCCGCGACGAGCAGTTGCAGACCACGCCGATCGCGATCACCGCGTTGACCGCCCAGGCACTGCAAGAGCGCAACCTCACCAATATCGCCGATGTCGGTGCCTACGTGCCCAGCACGGTGCTGGCACCGCTCGGTGCCGGCTGGGGCGCGACCATGGCCGCATTCATCCGCGGCATTGGTCTTGGCGACAACATCCTGTCGTTCGAGCCCGGCGTGCCGATCTACATCGACGATGTCTACATCGGTCGACCGCAGGGCGCGATGCTCGACCTTTTGGACCTGGAACGGGTCGAAGTGCTGCGCGGTCCGCAGGGCACGCTGTTCGGCAAGAACGCCGAGGGCGGCACCGTGCGTATGATCTCGGTCAAGCCGCAGGGCGATGACTCGGGCTATGCGGAACTGACCGTCGGCAACTTCAATCGCCTCAACGCACGGGCGATGGCCGACGTGTCGATGATCCCCGATTTCCTGAACGCGCGCTTCTCGTTCGCCAGCCGGACCGCCGATGGCTACTTCAAGACGCTGGACTACGTCTGCGTCAATGGCGCCGGCAGCCTCGGCACC
>DASXLF010000359.1:0-1555 GCA_036496405.1 Steroidobacteraceae bacterium
CTCGCCACGTGGTCGAAGGTGGTGGGCAACTGGTGACCGAAGAGATCGTCCTGACCGCTGATCATGAGGTTCCTTTCGTGGTCGCGGCGGTCGTCGCCCGACCCGTGGACATCTCCGAGTACGGCAGGGCCACGCGTTGACTCAGCTCGTGCTTGAGGTCGGCCTCGATGAAGCCCTGCCACACGGCGCGAATCGCCTTCAAGGCATCGACCGGCAGGTCGGCCGGATGGCGTTCGGCCCAGTCGTAGGCAGCGCACAGGGCGGCGCGTCCGGCCTCGCAGCGCTGGTGAAGCGTCGCCCCTGCCGAGACCGGCGCATCCACTGCCGGCGCTCCCTGCACATCGCGCAGCAACGGGGCCAGGCGCTCGCCGGTGGCCTGCAGCGCATTCCATTGCGGCTGCAGGTAGGCGTCGGACCAGTCGGTACGCAGGCTCAGGCACTGCAGCAGGTAGATCACGCCATAGGCCTGACCACGGGCGAAGTCATCGTCGATGTGCGGCAGGATGCGCTCGGCCAGCGTGGCGGCCATGCCTTCGTACAGGCGCGGCAGGGAGTTGTTCATGGGGTCGCCTCGATGTCCCTCTGCATCTGCCGAAGGGTCTGCGCCGCCTGAGTCGCCATCGCACCCATGCGCACATCGCTGGCGGCCGCGCGCTCGAAGGTATGGGCCGAGGCCAGGTACACCTGAGCCAGCTTCAGCAGCGACATGACGGTGTAGTAGCGCAGCGCTTCAGGGTCGACGCGGTGGTCGCTGAGCCGCTCGTACAGGGCCAGGAAGGACTCCTTTGCCATCAGCCGGCACACCAGCCCAGTGCCACCACCGAACTGCGGCAGGGCAGCCCAGGCCAGGTCTTCATGCGGATCGCCGATATGCGCCGACTCCCAGTCCAGCACCGCACTGATGCGGCCGCCCTCGAACAGGAAATTGCCGATGCGGTAGTCGGCATGCACGATGGCCAGGCGCTGCGCGCGGGGCGCATGGCGGCGCAGCCAGTGCAAGGCCCACAGCATCGCCGGCTGCGGCCGCGTGGCCCAGCGCGCGTAGTCCTGCTCGCACACCTCGACCTGCCGCAGCGCCGCGTTCTCCGGTGTCAGTCCACGCGCCCAGTCGCCGAGTTCGAGCGCGGCCTGCCAGTCGAAGCCATGCAGATCGGCGAGCGCGCCGACGAATTGCGACGCCATGGCCTCGCGATGACGGAGCGCCGGGTCGTCCGGCGCGCCCACCGAGGGCAAGGGCGCACGGCCGCTGACCCGCTCGCAGAAGAAGAAGGGCGCGCCCAGGATGGTTCGGTCGTCGCTGTGCCAGTAGACACGCGGCGTCGGCACGCCGCTGCGCGCCAGCGCAGAGAGCAGCTGGAACTGCGGCACCGAACTGTAGGGCGAGTACAGCGCGTCGTCGGGCCCCATGCGCAGGATCATGGTGGCCGCGGGCAGCGTGGCCGCTGACCCGGCCTCCACGTCCAGCGCATAGGTGGCCCAGGAGAAGCCCACTGGGAAGCGCTTGAGTCCGCTCGCGCGCACCGGCGCACCCATCTGAGTGGTCAGGTAGGCTTCG
>DASXLF010000360.1:0-1500 GCA_036496405.1 Steroidobacteraceae bacterium
GCTTCATGGACGATGACGCAGCGGCCGGTGCGATTCACCGATGCGCACAGTGTCTCGGTGTCCAGCGGTGCGAGCGTACGCAGGTCGATGATCTCGGCGTCCACGCCGCTGCGTGCAACCGCTGCCTGGGCCACATGCACCATGGTCCCGTACGCCACCACCGTCACCTGTGAGCCGGGGCGCACGATCTGCGCACTGGACAATGGCACGCTGTAGTGACCGGCCGGGACGTCCCCCTTGGGGTGCGTGCTCCAGGGCACCGCCGCCTTTTCCGGCTCGCCGTCAAAGGGTCCGCTGTAGATGCGTTTGGGCTCGAAGAAGATCACCGGGTCCGCATCCTCGATGGCGCTGATCAGCAGCCCCTTCGCGTCATACGGATTGGACGGCATCACCACCTTGATGCCGCACACGTGGGTGAAAATTCCTTCGGGGCTTTGTGAGTGCGTCTGGCCGCCACGGATGCCGCCGCCGCAGGGCATGCGCACCGTTACCGCGGCGTGAAATTCACCGGCAGTGCGGTACCGCAGCCGCGCCAGCTCGCTGACGATCTGGTCAAAGGCCGGATAGGCATAGTCAGCAAACTGGATTTCGACCACCGGCTTGAGGCCGTGAACACCCATGCCGATTGCCGCACCAATGATGCCGCCCTCGGCGATCGGGGTGTCCAGCACCCGCTGCTCGCCATACTTGCGCTGCAGGCCGTCCGTGCAGCGGAACACGCCACCGAAATACCCGACATCCTCGCCCATCAGCACGACATTGGGATCGCGCTCCAGCGTCACGTCCAACGCGGAGTTGATCGCCTGGATCATGTTCATCTGCGGCATCGTGACTTCCGCGCGCTCAAGTGGGAGCCGCAGGGCTGGTGGCGGCAAGGAGTTCCTGGTCGAGTTGCTGCCTTTGACGCAGCAGGTGTGCCGGCATGGTCGCGAACACATCTTCAAACATCGTGCGCGGGTCCAGGCGCGGACCCTCGGTCATGGTGCCGGCACTTTGTGCCTGCTTCCAGCACTCGAGCACATGCGCCTCCAGCTCCGCCAGCAGCTGCTCATGACGCTGGGCTGACCACTCCCCGAGTGCAATCAGGTGCTGTTTGAGACGCTCGATCGGATCACCCAGCGGCCAAGCCTGCCAGTCGTCCTTGGGCCGATAGCGCGCCGGGTCATCGCTGGTCGAATGCGCCGCGGCGCGATACGTCACCGACTCGATCAGCGTCGGGCCGCCGCCACGGCGCGCGCGTTCGGCGGCCCAGGCGGTGACCGCGTGCAGCGCCAGGAAATCATTGCCATCGACGCGGATTCCGGCGATGCCGTATCCGGGGCCGCGCGCCGCAAAGCTGCGCTGCTCGCCGCCGGCCAGGCCCTGAAAACTGGAAATCGCCCACTGGTTGTTGACGATGTTGAGGATGACCGGCGCGCGATACACCGCCGCAAAGGTCATGCCGTAGTGAAAATCCGCCTCGGAACTGCTGCCCTCGCCGATCCAGGCGGCGGCGATGCG
>DASXLF010000361.1:0-8652 GCA_036496405.1 Steroidobacteraceae bacterium
CAGTTGGGCCGCAATACCATGCTGCTGGACGGCGATCTCGGATTGGCGAATGTTGACGTGTTGCTGGGACTGACGCCGCGCTACACGCTCGAGCATGTGCTCAAGGGTGAGCGCACGCTGGAGGAAGTCATACTCCAGACCTCCTCCGGGGTGCGCGTAGTGCCGGCTTCTTCGGGCGTCGCGCGCATGGCCAGCCTCAGCGCCAGCGAACAGAACGGCATCGTGCAGGCCTTCAGCACCCTGCCGGGCAGCCTGCACATACTCATCATTGATACGGCCGCCGGCATCGGCGAGCCGGTGCTGCAATTCTGCCAGTCGGCGCAGCAGGTGCTGGTGGTGCTGCGCGATGAGCCCACGTCGCTCACCGATACCTATGCGCTCATCAAACTATTGAGCCGCGACCGTGGCGTGCGTCAATTCCGCGTCGTCACCAATCTCACGCGGCACCCGGATCAGGGACAGCTGGCCTTCCGGCGCCTGCAGCGGGTCACCGATCGCTACCTGGAAGTGGTGCTGGATCACGTGGCCGATATCCCCGAGGATTTCTCGCTGCAGAAATCGGTGCAGGCGCAGCGGCCGGTGCTGGAGTTGTTCCCGGGTTGCCCGGCCTCCAGGGCCTTCAAGGGGCTGGCACGCGTGGCCAATCAGTGGCCCATGCCCGCGGGGCCCAGCGGCCGCATCGAATTCTTCATGGAACGGCTGCTTACGCGGCCGGCACCGCGTCTGCAGAGGCTCAAATGAACGCCGGCGTGCGCGCATATTCCAATACCCAGCCGGCGCCCGACATGGACGCGCTGGTGCGCAAGCACGCCGACCTGGTTAAGCGCATTGCCTACCACCTCGCCGGAAGGTTGCCGCCGCAGGTGGACGTCGAGGATCTCATGCAGGCGGGCATGATGGGCCTGCTGGAAGCGGCGCAGAACTATGCCACCGGCCGTGGCGCCAGCTTCGAGACCTATGCCGGTATTCGAATCCGCGGCGCCATGCTGGATGCGTTGCGCAAGCTCGACTGGGCGCCGCGCTCCGTACATCGCAAGGCGCGGGCCGCGGCCGTGGCGCTGCGCGAAGTCGAGGGCCGTCGGGGCGGCGAGGCTACCGAGGCCGACGTGGCCGCACAGATGGGCGTGACCCTCGGTGAATACCAGCACATCGTGCAGGACGCACTGGGCTGCCAGCTGCTGCGGCTCAACGATGGCGAGGACGGCGAAGACTCGGCGCTGGATCGCCTGCCCGACAGCGCACCGGATCCGCAGGGCATGGCACTGGTGGATTCTCTGCGGCAGGCGATCATCGATGCGGTGCAGGAATTGCCTGAGCGTGAGCGCCTGGTGCTGTCGTTGTATTACGAGCAGGAACTTAATCTCAAGGAAATCGGCGCGGTGCTTAAGGTGACCGAATCACGCGTCTGCCAATTGCACGGCCAGGCGTTGCTGCGTCTGAAGTCGCTGCTCGGCGAGTGGCAGAACTAGGACCGCGCATGGACGTACTGAGCATACTGGGTGTAGCGCTGGCCTCAATCGCCATCATTCTCGGCGCCATACTCAAGGGCGCCGGTGTGCACGCTCTGGTCTCGGCGGCGGCGTTCATGATCGTGGTCGTGGGCACGGTGGCGGCGATCTGCATCCAGACGCCGATGGCGGTGATGAAGCGGGCATTGAACCTGCTGCCATGGGTATTTCGGCCGCCGGCCAATGAGCCGGACCTGATCGCCCGCAAGATGGTGGACTGGAGCAACATCTCGCGCCGCCAGGGTCTGCTGGGACTGGAACACCTGATCGAGGGAGAACCCGATGCCTTTCTACGCAAGGGCCTGCAGCTGGTGGTCGACGGCAGCGAGCCCGACACGATTCGCAGCACGCTTGAAGTCGACATGTACGGCCGCGAAGCCGCGGATACGCGCGCCGCGAAGGTATTCGAAGGCATGGGCGTCTATTCGCCGACGCTCGGCATCATCGGCGCGGTGCTCGGACTGATGGCGGTGATGCAGAATCTCAACGATCCGTCCAAGCTTGGCCACGGCATTGCCGCGGCATTCACCGCCACCGTCTATGGCATCGGCCTCGCCAATCTGTTTTTCCTGCCCGTGGCCAATAAGCTCAAGGTGGCCGTGCAGGCGCGCGCGCATCTCAATGAGATGCAGATCGAGGGCCTGATCGCCATCGCCGAAGGCGAAAATCCACGCATCATCGAGGGGCGGCTGCACGGCTTCCTGCACTGATGCCACGACGCAAACGCCACGAAGAGCACGACAACCATGAAGCCTGGGCGATCCCCTATGGCGATCTGGTGACCTTGCTGCTGGCTTTCTTCGTCGTCATGTACGCGATGTCCTCGGTAAACGAGGGCAAGTATCGGGTGCTGTCCGATTCGCTGAGCGAGGCCTTCAACGGCAAACCGCGAACTCAGAAGGCGCCGTCGGTGGGCGAGCAGCAGCCGAGCGCCGACGCCAAAGCCGACAGCGGCGGCAACGCCGAACTCGAGCAGGTGGCCGAGCAGGTGGTGCGCGCCATGGGATCACTGGTGGCGGCGGGCGAAGTTCACGTGCGCCGTTACCAGAACTGGGTGGCGGTGGACATCAGCACCGACATTCTCTTTGGCAGCGGCGTGGCGCGCGTCTCGGATGCGGCCGTTCCGGTGCTACAGCACCTGGCCGATGCACTCAAGCCGTTTCCGAACGCCATCCGGGTGGAAGGGCACACCGACGACCGGCCCATCAGGACCGCGGCCTTTCCTTCCAACTGGGAGTTGTCGGCGGCGCGTGCCGCTAGCGTCGTGCACCTGTTCATGGATCGCGGCGTCGCGGCCGAGCGTCTCGCGGTCATGGGCTTCGGTCAATATCGGCCGACCAGCTCCAACGACAATGTCATCGGCCGCAACGCCAACCGGCGCGTGGCGGTGGTGATCCTCGGTGCCGACACCGTGCCGGCAGGTCGCAATTGAATTCACTGATTGCAGGAGTTTGTATGAGCATGACGTTCTGGATCCACGAGGTTTCGCAATCGGCGCTGGCAGCGGCGGTGGCGACGCTGGGGGTCGTTATCCTGCTGGAGCTGCGCTCGATCGTGCGGTTGCGGCGTGCCATGGACACGCATTTGGCGCGCGTGTTCGAACAACTGGATCTGTTGCGAACCGAGAATCGGCCGTCGACCGCGCCGGCTTCGGAGCCGCAGGCAGCGCCGCCGGCTGCCGTGGCCTATAGCCCGCCGATTGGCGGTGGCGAAGCGCGGCTCATGGCGTCGCTGGCCGCCGCGCGTGCGCGCCAGGGGCGCACGGCCGCCTGAGCCGCTGACTGCAACTCAGCCGCTGTCAGTCATCCATCAGGAAACTGCGCAGCTGCTCGCTGCGGCTGGGATGACGCAGCTTGCGCAGCGCCTTGGCCTCGATCTGGCGGATGCGTTCGCGCGTGACGTCGAACTGTTTGCCGACTTCCTCGAGCGTGTGATCGGTGTTCATATCGATACCGAAGCGCATACGCAACACCTTGGCTTCGCGCGGCGTGAGCTGTGCCAGCACCGAGTGCGTGGTCTCGCGCAGCGACTCCATGGTCGCCTGATCGATCGGTGAGGCTACCGACTGGTCCTCGATGAAATCCCCGAGGTGCGAATCCTCGTCGTCGCCGATTGGCGTCTCCATCGAGATCGGCTCCTTGGCGATCTTGAGCACCTTGCGCACCTTGTCTTCCGGCATCTCCATGCGCACGGCCAGCTCTTCCGGCGTCGGCTCGCGTCCCATTTCCTGCAGCATCTGCCGTGAAATGCGGTTGAGCTTGTTGATGGTTTCGATCATGTGCACCGGGATGCGTATGGTGCGCGCCTGGTCGGCGATCGAACGCGTGATGGCCTGGCGTATCCACCAGGTGGCATAGGTGGAGAACTTATAGCCGCGGCGGTATTCGAATTTGTCGACTGCCTTCATCAGACCGATGTTGCCTTCCTGGATCAGGTCCAGGAACTGCAGGCCGCGGTTGGTGTATTTCTTGGCAATCGAAATCACCAGGCGCAGGTTCGCCTCCACCATTTCCTTCTTGGCGCGGCGTGCCTTGGCTTCGCCGATCGAGACTTCGCGGTTGATGTCCTTGATGTCGTTGATCGACAGGTGATACAGCTCTTCCAGCAGCATCAGTTTCTTCTGCCGGCGCTCGACCTCATCCTTGAGTTTCGCCAGCGGCGCTGAATACTTCTTGCCGGCCTTGACGTGCTTGAGCAGCCAGCGCGAGCTGGTCTCGTTCTTGGGGAAGGTGGCGATGAAATCCTTGCGTGGCATGCCGGCATCGCGCACGGCAATGATCATGATTTCCTTCTCGATCTGCCGTACCTCGCTGATATGCGAGCGCAGCAGATTGGTTAACGCATCGAACATGCGCGGCGAGAGCTTGAGCTCCATGAATTCGGCCGCCAGCTTCTTGCGCAGCTTCTGTGTCTTGGGATCATCGGCGCCGAGCTTGGCGATCGCGGCCAGCGACTGCTGCAGCAGCTTGGCGATCGAGGCCATGCGGCGCGCGACTTCCTCCGGATCCGGGCCGGTGTCGATGGCCTCTTCCTCGGCCTCATCGCCGTCCTCGGCATCGTCTTCCTTGGCCTCGGCGTCGGCCTCGAGATCGATCTTGGTCGGATTCTGCGGCTGCGCGATCACATCGGGCGCATTTGGATCGATGAAGCCGACCACCAGGTCGATCAACCGGGCCTGCCCGAGCTTGATGAGTTCGTGAGTGCGCAGCAGGTGTTCGAAGGTCGCCGGGTACTTGGCGAGCGCGGTGCGCACCGCGTCCAGGCCCTCTTCGATGCGCTTGGCGATGCGGATCTCACCCTCGCGAGTGAGCAGTTCCACCGTACCCATTTCGCGCATGTACATGCGCACCGGGTCGGTGGTGCGGCCCAGTTCCGCATCGAGCGCAGCCAGTGCCGCGGCCGCTTCCTCGATCGCCTCGTCGTCCGCCGGGGCCGGCTCGCTCGCCAGCAGCGATTCGCTGTCCGGTGCCTTCTCGTACACCGGAATGCCCATATCGTTGATCGTGTTGACGATGCCTTCGATCTGTTCCGGATCAACGATCTCGGCCGGCAGGTGGTCGTTGACCTGGGCATAGGTCAGGTAGCCCTGTTCCTTGCCGCGCGCGATCAGCAGCTTCAGCTGCGACTGGCGATCCTCAGGCAGACCGTGACCACGGCGTATATCGGCGCTGATGCTGGAGGTGGTGAACGGCGCGTTGCTCTTGTGAGCGGCAACGTGCGCTTTCTCGGGCGACGTGGCCTTGGGCGCTGGCGTGGCCCTGGATGCCGGCGCAGCTTTGGCGGCCGGGGCAGCCTTGGCCGTGCTGGCCGCCTTCTTGTGCGGCTCGGCGGCCTTCGCAGCGGTGGCGCTCTTGCGCGGCGCTGTGGCCGCAGGGCGCGCGACGGGTTTACGGGCCGGCGGAGCTGATTTGTGTGGCTTGCGTGTCATGGGGTCTTGGGATTTGTTCCAGGGATCGAGTTAAACGACAAATCCGCCCGTCCCGTCGCGTGGTAACGAAAGGCTTGGGTGGGCTGCTCGCTCATGGAAAAGTTCGCGATTGTACCTAAGTTTGTTGCGGGGCGGCCAATTTTCAAGCCTCCTGGCGGGCTAACGGCGCCGCGGCGCGGGACTTAAGGTCCATTAAGGTCAAATGGCGGATGGAAGCGCTCATCCAGCTACTTTTGGCCCGTAATCAGGCTCTGAAGTTCCAGCTTTTCCGCCTCGCTGAGCTCCTGGTCGCGAGCCTTGCCGATCAGTGCCTCCAGCCGGCCGCCGCGCACCTGTGCGTCCAGCAGTCGCTCGATCGCCTGCGTGAGTTCCCGGCCGGCGGCGCCAGCCTCCGACACCAGCGGCTTGGCGGCGGCCAGCTCGGTCAGCCGCCGGTATTCGGTCCGTACGCGCCAGCGCTCGAGCGTCTGTGCCATGCTCAGAGCCGGGCGAGCCAGCAACTCCTCGAGCAGTTCGCTCAATACCGCGACTCCCGGGTGCGGTAACGTTGCCAGCGCCCGGCGCTGCTCATCGCCCACGGATTCGGCGGCTGCCGGAAAGTGCAGCAGCAACGCAATCGCCTGCGTGATCAGGCTGCCTCGCCCGGCGTGCGCGGCGGGCCGAAGGCGCCTGTGGGTTTCGCGTGCACTGCCGCGCACGCTGCTTTGCGCACCACTCTCGGCGACCGCTTCCTCCGGCTGCTTGAGCCACTGCTGCAGTCGCGCGGCGGAGAAGCCGATGGCTTCGCCCACGCGCTCGAGTACCAGCTCGCGATATACCCCGGGCGCGAGCTTATCGAGCAGCGGCCGGGCGAGGGCCACGAACCGGGCCTTGCCGTCGGCATGACTGATATCGGCTTCGGTACGCAGGTGTGCAATCAGGTACTCGGACAGGGGCAGCGCGCCAGCCAGCCGCGCCTCGAAGGCCTCGCCACCCTCGCTGCCCACAAGGGAATCCGGATCCTCGCCTTCGGGCAAAAACAGGAAGCGGATTTCGCGCCCCTCGCGCGCCTCTGGCAATGCATTCTGCAGCGCCCGCCAGGCCGCCGCGCGACCGGCGCGATCGCCATCGAAGCAGAACACCAGTTCACTGACCAGGCGAAATACACGCCGCAAATGATCCGGCGTAGTCGCCGTGCCCAGCGTGGCCACCGCGTAGCTCAGCGAGGCCTGATGCAGGCGCACGGTATCCATGTAGCCCTCGACGACCATGAGCCGCTTCAAACTCTGGCGCGCGAGCCGCGATTCATACAGGCCGTACAGCTCCTTACCCTTGTGGAACAGCACGGTCTCGGGCGAGTTCATGTACTTGGGCTCGCCCTGGTCCAGCACCCGCCCGCCGAAGGCGATCACGCGACCACGGGTATCGCGGATCGGAAACATCAGCCGATCGCGGAAGCGGTCGTAAAAACCCTCGCCACCGCTGGCGCGCTCGATGATCAGGCCGGTTGCGGCCAGTGCGCGCCGTTGCTCCGCGCTGGCGCCGAATCGCCTGAGCACCTCGTCCCAGGCATCGGCGGCATAGCCGATCTGAAAGCGCTCGATGATGGCCTCGGTAAGGCCGCGCGCCTTGGCATAGTTGCGCGCGCGGGCGTTGGACTGCAGGTTGGCGGCATAGAACTCGGCCACGCGCGCGAGCAGCGCGTACAGCGGTGCCATGTCATCCGCGGGCGCGCTGACCGCACCGCCCTCATGCGGCACCACCAATCCCAGGCGACTGGCCAGCTCCTCGATGGCTTCCGGAAACGGCAGCTGGTCGTACTGCATCAGAAATCCCAGCGCCGTGCCGTGCGCACCGCAGCCGAAGCAGTGATAGAACTGCTTGTCCGGGCTCACCCAGAACGACGGTGTCTTCTCGTCGTGGAACGGACAGCACGCCTTGTATTCGCGCCCGGCTTTTTTCAGCGTGACCCGATTGCCGATGATCTCGACGATATCGGCGCGCGCGATCAGTTCATCGATGAAGTTTTGCGGGATGCGGCCGGACATCGGGCGCTTCCTGCGGTTACGACGGCGACAGGCGCGCCTTGATGCGTGTGCCGACCGCGGCCATGTCGGCGCGGCCCTGCGCCTTGTTCTTGATCAGGCCCATGACCTTGCCCATGTCCTTGATGGTGGCAGCGCCGGTCTCGGCAATCGCCGCATTGATCAACGACTCGATTTCGGCGTCGCTGAGCTGCGCCGGCAGGTAGGCGCTGATGACCGCCAGCTCGGCATTTTCCTTGGCTACCAGGTCGGAGCGGCCACCGGCCTCGAACTGCGTGATCGATTCGCGCCGTTGTTTGCCCATCTTTTCCAGCACCGCGATCACCTGCGCATCATCCAGCACGACGCGCTCATCGACTTCGCGCTGCTTGATGGCAGCCAGGATCAGGCGCACGGTGCTCAGGCGTTCCTTTTGTCCGGAACGCATGGCGGCCTTCATATCTTCCTGGACGCGGTCTTTGAGACTCATGCTATTTGAGACTCACGTTTTAATTGAGACTCGCTTTGTTGAGGGCGCCGCGCGCGCCGCGCCGGGGATCAGCGCGCCGGGCGCACGAAATCGCGCGACACGCGTTTCATGTGGCGCTTGACGGCGGCGGCCTTCTTTCGTTTCCGCTCCTGCGTGGGCTTTTCGTAGAATTCGCGCCGACGCAGCTCGGCGAGCACGCCCGCCTTCTCGCACGCTCGTTTGAAGCGCCGCAGGGCGGCATCGAAATATTCGTTTTCCCTGACACGAACACTCGGCATCGAATTCCCAACCTCTTGATTATGAAGTACTTTTGGCGGCCACCCGCACGACTTCGGGCCGGGATTCTAATGACACTGAACGGAAAACGCAAAATGCCGGCGCTACGCGTGCACTCTATCTGATATGCGCATCCTGGCCATCGAGACTTCCTGTGACGAAAGCGCGGTCGCCGTGCTCGATCAGCAGCGCGGACTGCTGGCTCATGAGCTGTGGAGCCAGATTGATCTGCACCGAGCATTCGGCGGCGTGGTGCCCGAGCTCGCGTCGCGCGATCACCTGCGCCGCCTGCTGCCGCTGGTTCGCACGGCGCTCGAACAGGCCGAGACGCGTGCGCATCAGATCGCGGGTGTCGCCTACACCGCCGGCCCCGGACTGGTGGGCGCGCTGCTGACCGGCGCGGCGCTGGCGCGCGCTCTGAGCTTCGGCTGGGGCGTGCCGGCCATC
>DASXLF010000362.1:0-1920 GCA_036496405.1 Steroidobacteraceae bacterium
AGGCGATGATTGCCACCAGCGCTAATAGTACCATTACCCCGCTGTATGTCATTGGATCCAGTCGGGAAACGTCGAAAAGCAGCGACTTGAGAGCCGTACTGGCTACCGCCGCGCCGCCCAGGCCGATGCCGATACCCACGGCAGTGAGAAACAACCCGTCCCGCAGGATCAGGGTCAGAATGTCGCCACGCGAAGCGCCCAGTGCGGCGCGCACCCCCATCTCGCGGGTGCGCTCATTCACGTTCCCCGAGAGCACGCCGTAGATTCCCACCGCCGCGAGCACCAGCGCCACCGTACCGAAGATTGCGAACAGAATCAGCACGAAATGGCGTTCGGCCTCCGAGAGGTCGACCAGGGCTTTCATCGTCACCACCCGCACAATAGCCTGGTTGCGGTCGACCGACCAGATGGCGTTCTTTACCGCCGGCGCTACGGCCGAAGGATCGCCCTCGGTGCGGATCACGAATGAGAGCGTCTCATCGGCGAACCACGTCTGCCGCGTGGAGAGATAGACGGCGGCGGGATCGCTGTTTGCGAGTGAGCTCTGCTTGATGTCGCCCACGACGCCCACAACGGTGTACCAGGGGCGGTTCGGGGGACCGACCTTCAGCCGCTTCCCGATGGGGTCCTGGCGGGGAAACTGGCTGCGCGCGAGCGATTCACTAATCAGCGCGGACTGCGGGGCGGAGGCAGTGTCCCGCTGGTCGAGAAAGCGGCCGCTGCGCAGAGAAATGCCCATCGCCTGGCAATATTGCGGGCTGATGGCATAGCGGAATACGGTTCGGCCGCCCTCGGGGGGATCGTTTTCGAAGCGCGCTCCGTACATGCTCATCGGGGGTGGATCGTCGCTGAGCGGAAGAACGCTGGTGAACCCCGCCCGCCTGACTCCCGGCACGTTGCGCACCGCGTCGATGGCCCGCTCGAAGAAGCGGCGGCGCGCGGCTTCTCCCTGGCCGGGCGCCGTGGGAAGCTCGTCAAACTGATGTCCCGAGGTCTGCACCTGCAGCGTGAGCAGGTGTCCCGTGTCAAAACCGGGATCGACCCGGAGCAGGCGCTGCATGCTGCGCAGCAGCAGCCCGCCGCTGACCAGCAGCACCAGCGCAAGCGCTACCTCGGTGACAACCAGCGCACGCCGCGTGACGCCCTGGCGGCCAGCGCTGCGTCGCGATACCTGGTGAAGCCCGGAGTGGAGGTCGGCGCGATAAAGTTGGATCGCCGGAATCACGCCGGTTAGCAAACCGATCCCCGTGGTGATGGCGAGAGCGAATATGAGGGCCGCGGAATCGAGGGCGATGGCGTCCAGGCGGGGCAGCCCCGGCGGGCTGAGCGCAATGAGCGCCCGCACGCCTCCATAGGCAACGCCCACGCCGCCAACACTGCCTAGCAGAGAGAGCAACAGGCTCTCGGTGACGAGCTGGCGCAGCACGCGGCGCTGCGATGCGCCCAGCGCCGCGCGCACTGCGAATTCGCCGCGCCGTTCCGTGCCCCGCGCCAGCAGCAGGTTGAGTACGTTCACGCAAGCGATGGCCAGCACCAGCATCACGGCCCCGGCGATGGCCAGCAGCGCCGGCTTGACCGTGTGCGCAACGGAATCCTGAAGCCGATCGACGATCAGCCCGTGTTCAAGCGAGGCCCACTGTGGGCGCGGAAAATCGGGCAAGGGACGGCGCGCGATCTGCGCCAGTTCCGCGATGGCCTGCTCCCTGCCAATCCCGGGCTTCACGCGTGCCACGAGCCGCAGATGCAGACCCCACTCCCAGGCCCAGGTGTTGGACTTCGACCGAAGCAGGCTGGGATCGTACTGCGCCGGCGTCCAGATCGCAGCGGTTGGCGCAAGGACATTCTCGAAACGCGCGGGCATGACGCCGATGACGGTGTAGTTGTCATCATCCAGCTTGATGGGCCGCCCGATGATATTGC
>DASXLF010000363.1:0-9063 GCA_036496405.1 Steroidobacteraceae bacterium
AGTGGAACGGGGCCCCGGTATACGGATCTGTCAATTCGGCTCCAGCGTGCGCAACGAAGGCGCCGATGTCACCTCCGGTCAAATGCTGCGAGTGAATGGCAACTTGCAGTGCGACGATGCGCTGCATGGCCTCGAGGTCGCACATGATGCCCACGGGCTGAAACAGCCCCGAACCGCGCTGCCCTATGCGCAGCAAAATCTTGCCGACCGGGTTATAGAAGTAACTGAATGGCGAGGGCACGGGCGCTGCAACCTCGTGACACGAGGCCTCGGACTTCGCCAGTGTGGCCTGTTGCGTGCGCCAGAAATCGTTCAGCGTGGCATTGGTTGCGAACAAGTATTGATTGGCCTTGTCCTTGTGGTCCAGGGCTTCGCCCTCCTTGAAGCGCGCCAGCGCATCCGCCAGCCTCTGGACTTCGCGCCGCTCAGCGTTTGCCAGCGAGCGCTCAGACCGGGTCATGGGCGCGGCGAGTGCGCACAGCGCCGCGTATTGGGATTCATTGAGCGGCTCATGACGCAACACCGCGGCCGCTAACAGCAAGTCCTGTCGAAAGGCGGTGGTGAGCATCATCTTGTCGAGCAGCAGCAACTCGGGTTCGGCCAGCATCCGGCGCGTGAAGGCCGCATCGCTCTGCAGGCGCGCGACGCACGAATCCATACGGTCGCGGGCACAGTCGATGGCCACCGAAGTCAGAAACAGCGCCTTCGCCTGCAGGAACGAAGTCCAGGTGATCACGGGTGAGTCGTGCGGGGGCCGTAGAATGTCGTCGAAGTGACGATAGTTCTGCAGACTCTCGTAGCGCTGCAGCAGCAGCGAGTTGTCAGCCACCAGGGCCTGCAGCCGCGCGTCCGAGTGCGCGCGCTCCAGGCATTCATCCTGCTGCATCGCCCGGCCACACAAGTCTTGCCGCTCGCCCGCGAACTGCAGGCGCGGGAATTCCGGATCCTGCGCCAGAGTTTGGGGAGCGAAGGGTTGCGTCTGCAGCGCCCGCAGATAATTCGCATAGATTCGCTGGCCGTCGGCATTGATATCAGCGGACTCGCGTACATCGAAGGCCAATACGGCGAAGAATAGATTATCGCGCGCTGCTATCGACTCCGCGCGCGGCGCCAGCGCCGCGGCGACTTCAGGCAACAGCGCCTGATCGTGCAGATTGATCAGAAATACCGTGATCGCCAGCGCCACGACCAGCATCACGAACGACGGAATGATGATGAGCCCGAACTTGCGCATGGCCCAGGCCGGCGCGGACTACTGCTTCTTGAGCCGGCGCTTGAAGGCCGCTTCCACCAGCGGATGAACGAAGTGGCTGATGTCGCCGCCGAGCACGGCGATCTCGCGCACCAGGGTGGAGGAAATAAAAGTGAACTGTTCCTTGGGCACCATGAACATGGTCTCGATGTCGGGTTCCAGGTGCCGCCCCATGTTGGCCAGCTGAAACTCAAACTCGAAATCCGATACCGCGCGCAAACCGCGCACCACCACGGACAGCTTGTTCTGGCGCGCGAATTCCACGGTAAGGCCGCTGTAGCCGACGACCTCGATGTTCTTGAGATCCGCCAGCACGCCACGCGCGAGAATCACGCGCTGCTCGATATCGAAGGTCGGCGCTTTGTTCGGATTGGCGGCGATGGCCACCACCACGTGCTCGAAAATTCCGGCCGCACGCCGCACGATGTCTTCATGGCCGCGCGTGAACGGATCGAAGGTGCCCGGATACACCGCTCTTGTTTTCATGCTCTCGCCACCCCCCTCTCGAACAGATGATACCCGACCTCGCCGGCGTTGCCGGCACGCAGTTCGTGCCATAGCGCTGGCAACGGTGGCAATGTCTCGCGCCTGGCGTGCTCGATGTAGATGCGCACCCCCGGCGCCAGCCAGCCCGACTCGAGCGCGGCCGCGGCCGCGGCCAGAGCGCCGGCGCCAAATGGCGGGTCGAGAAATACCACGTCGAAGGCGCGCGGTTCGGCCGCCGACAGATAGCGCTGCGCCTGTGTGCACAACACCTGGCCGCCCACGGCCTGCCATTCAGCCAGCAGATTCTCAATAGCCGTGGCGGCCTCGCGCTGCTGTTCGACGAATACGGTCGCAGCCGCTCCGCGCGACAGCGCTTCGAGGCCGAGCGCACCGGAACCGGCGAACAGATCCAGGCAGCGCGCGCCGTCGATGAACGGCTGCAGCCAGTTGAACAAGGTCTCGCGCACGCGATCCGGCGTCGGCCGGATGTCGCCCGGCGGAAAGCGAAATTTTCGCCCGCGCCATTGCCCGGCGATGATGCGCAAGGTCCGTTCCGGTCTCATGGGCCCGGAGCCTACCGCAGCATGCGACAATCCGCCGGATGAGCAGCAGCGAACCACAGGCGGACGACACCGGAGCGCGCGGATTCCTGGGACGCCTCAGGGCGCGCCTGAACCGCGGCGGCGCCTCGATCGCGCGCGACCTGCGCGGCCTGTTCCGCGGCCGCAAGATCGACGCCGCGGTGCTGGAGGAGCTGGAGTCGCGCCTCTTGACCGCCGATGTGGGTGTCGAGGCCACCAATGACATACTCGCCGATCTGAACCGGCGCGTCGCCCGTCGTGAGCTCGATGACGTCGAAGCCCTCCTGGCCGCGCTGCGCGACCGGCTGACGCAACTACTAACCCCCTGCGAACAGCCGCTGCACATCGAGCGTGGACCGCGGCCCTATGTGGTATTGGTTATTGGCGTCAACGGCTCGGGCAAGACCACCAGCATCGGCAAGCTCGCGCGCACGCTGCGCGAACAGGGCCTGAGTGTTTTGCTGGTGGCCGGGGATACTTTTCGCGCCGCCGCGGTCGAACAGCTGCACGTCTGGGCCGAGCGCACCGGCGCCAGCTTCAGCGCGCAGCAGACCGGCGCCGATCCGGGCGCCGTGATCTTTGATGCCGTGCAGTCGGCGCAGGCGCGGCACATCGATGTGGTATTGGCCGATACCGCCGGACGCCTGCACAACCAGACGCACCTGATGGATGAGCTCAAGAAAGTGAAACGCGTGATCCAGCGGCTGGATCCTTCCGCGCCCCAGGAGGTGCTGCTGGTGCTCGATGCCAACCAGGGACAGAACGCATTGTCGCAGGCACAGCAGTTTCACGCGGCACTCGGGGTCACCGGCTTGGTGCTGACCAAGCTGGATGGCAGCGCACGTGGCGGCATCGTGGTGGCGATCGCGCGGGCGCTGAAGCTGCCGATACGTTTTATCGGCGTGGGCGAAAAGCCCGAGGATTTTGGCTCCTTCAACGCGCAGGCGTTCGCCACGGCGCTGATCGACGGCGCGGTCACATGATCCGCTTTGAGCGCGTCAGCAAGCGCTATCCCAATGGCCGCGAAGCGCTGTCGGATCTGAGCTTCGAGATCACGCACGGCGAAATGGTGTTCCTCACCGGGCGTTCCGGCGCCGGCAAGAGCAGCGTGCTCAAGCTCATCGCCCTGCTGGAGCGGCCCACGCGTGGCACTCTGGTGGTGAACGGCGAGAATACCGGCAAGCTGCCGTTGCGGCGGGTGCACCTGTTCCGCAGGCATATCGGCATCGTCATGCAGGATCACCGTCTGCTCATGGATCGGCCGGTGTTCGACAACGTGGCGCTGCCGCTGATCGTCACCGACACCTCGTTCAAGGAGATCGACCGGCGCGTACGCGCGGCGCTCGATCAGGTGGGATTGCTGGGCAAGGAACGGGTGCTGCCGCTGGAGCTGTCCGTGGGCGAGCAGCAGCGCGTGGGCATCGCGCGCGCCATTGTCAGCAAGCCCGCATTGCTGGTGGCCGATGAGCCCACCGGCAATCTCGATGCCACACTGGCCGCCGAAGTCATGGGCCTGTTCGGACGCTTCAACGATGTCGGTGTCACGGTGGTGGTCGCCACGCACGATCAGCACCTGGTCGAGGCCACGCGCTGCCGTCAGATCGTACTCGAAGACGGCCGGCTCACCGCCGGGCAGGACCTCTGATGGCCAGCGTTGCCAACTGGGCGGGCCGCCACGGCCACGCGCTCATCTCTTCGGGCGGTCATCTGGCGCGCCACGCCTTCGCCACCACCCTGACCGTGATCGTGATGGGGCTGGCGCTGGCACTGCCGCTGGCTCTGGAGATGCTGGTCAACAACGCACGCGGCGCCACCGGCGATTTCTCCAACGCCGTCGGCATGTCGGTGTACCTGAAAAACCAGGTATCTGAGCAGACCGCGAAGCAATTGCAGCAGACCTTGAGCGGCCACGCCGGCGTCGCCAGTGTCGACCTGATCACCGCCGCGCAGGCACTCGAGCAATTCCGCGCGCAGTCCGGCTTCGGTGCGGCACTCGATGCCCTGACTGACAATCCATTGCCGAATGTGCTGGCCGTGCGTCCGTCGCCGGATGCCGCCTCGCCGGCGCAACTCGAGACCTTGCGGCGGGCAATCGAAGCGTGGCCCGAAGTGGATTCGGTACAGCTGGATCGCGACTGGCTGGTGCGCTTCAACGCCATCCTCGATCTCATGCGCCGCGCGCTTCTGATCACCGCCCTGTTGCTGGCCGCCGGGGTGATCGCCGTGGTGGGCAACACCATCCGGCTCGAGATTCGCAGCCGCGCCGCCGAAATCGAAGTCACCCAGTTGGTGGGCGGCAGCCGCGCCTTCGTGCGCCGGCCGTTTCTCTACACCGGCGTGCTGTATGGGCTGATCGCGGCCGCGATCGCCTGGGGTATCGTCACCGCCGCGCGCATCGCCCTCGCGCCCAGCGCGCAATTTCTGGCAGCGGCTTACGGCCAGAAATTCGTACTCGCGGGACCCACTCCCGGCGAGCTCGGCCTGCTGGTTCTGGCCGGAATCATCCTGGGCTGGCTGGGGGCGGCCCTGGCCAGTGGCCGTGAGATTGCGCGCAGTGCTCCTGGCGGCGGCTAGTGGGCTAAGCCATTGATCCAATAGGCCAGATTTTGTTCGTTTAACGCTCTTTTGAGCCACTCCGGGGGTTAGCACTCGAGCCTCAAGAGTGCTAAAATCGCTGCCTTAGTACCCATGGGGGGTACAGGAGGATCGCGGAGTGAAGAACGCTCAGACTGCGCTGATCGCCCAACACGCGGGGCTGGCAATTGCCGGCCCGATCGGCAGCTTCGATGCTTACCTTGAGAGGGTGAGCCGAATTCCCGTGCTCGACCGCGAGCACGAACAGCAGCTCGCCATACGCTTTCGTCGTGACAACGACCTGGATGCGGCCCGCGAGCTCGTACTCTCGCACCTGCGCTTCGTGGTGCACATTGCCCGCGGCTACGCCGGCTATGGCCTGCCCATGAACGATCTGGTCCAGGAGGGCAATATCGGGCTGATGAAAGCCGTCAAGCGCTTCGACCCGGATGTCGGCGTGCGCCTCGTGTCCTTCGCCGTGCACTGGATCCGTGCCGAGATCCACGAATACGTATTGCGCAACTGGCGGCTGGTCAAGGTGGCTACCACCAAGGCACAGCGCAAACTGTTCTTCAATCTGCGGCGACTGAAGACCAACCTCAGCTGGCTCACGGCCGATGAGACCCGTGCGGTGGCCGCGGACCTGGGTGTGAGCCCGGCCGAGGTCACGGAGATGGAGCGCCGGCTCTCGGCGCGCGATCTGTCGTTCGACGCCGCGCCCGATGCCGACGAAGAGGACAGCTATGGTCCGGCCTCCTATCTGCCGGCGGCCGATGCCGATCCGGCGGAACAGGTTGAGACCGAGCAGTGGAATAGTTCCTCGTCGCGGAATCTGTCGGCAGCCATGGAGCGGCTCGATGAGCGCAGCCGATCCATTCTGCAGCGGCGTTGGATGAACGAAGACAAGGCGACGTTGCACGAACTGGCAGCCGAGTACGGCGTATCGGCGGAGCGTATCCGCCAGATCGAAGCCGGTGCCATGACGCGCCTGCGCGCGCTGCTGCCCGCCACGGCCTGAGCGCGCAGCTCAGGTCGGCGGCGGCTTGTCCGGCGGGCCGAACACTACTTCCACCCGGCGATTCTGATCGCGTCCTTCGGGCGTGTCGTTGACATCCAGTTCAGCGACCGCGCCCAATCCCTGGGCCGAGATGCGCTCGGGCCGGATCGATGCCGCATGCAGCGGCGCCAGCAGCGCCAGCGCGCGCTGCTCGGCAAAACTCTGGTTGTAGGCCACGCCGCCAATGCTGTCGGTGTAGACGAGGATCTGCGCCTGCAGACGATGTTGTCGGCGCAATAGCGTAATGACGGCCGACCAGGGCAGTGCCTTGGCGGCTGGTGCACCAAACTGCGCGCTGTCGGCGGCGAACAGGTCGCGCGCGGGAATGCGCAGTGTCAGGTGTTTGGGCTCGCGCAGCAGCAGCTCGCCGCTGCCCTCGGGCAGCGCCGCCAATTGCGTCCGCAGCAGCGATTCGGCCGCATCCAGCTCGCGGCGCAGCTCGCGCGCCGACAGGCTGGCCGTGCGAATCGCGCCATGCGTCAGGGCCGGCGCCGGTCCGGCCGTCGCTGCCAGCAGCAGTGCGCACAGGCAGAGCGCTGAAAGGCGTGTGTACGGGGTAGCCATGAGAAGCGCGATTCTAGGCGAACCGCGCGCACACCCGGATGCGCGAAAAGGCCAGAAAATACGGCAATTAGACATATTGCGACTCACTTTCCACCACCGGATGCGCGTGTGATTGGCACCACAGCAACTTGCAAATAATCTGAGAGCAGCGTCGCAGATTGGCGACGGGTACGAATCAATTCATTGATCCGTTATAGTTTTGTCATTGGCAAGGCGATATAGTTGCCAGTACTTGCCGCACTGCGAGACGGTGCGGCAAAAATCGGACAGCTACAGATTCAGGTCTTTTTCGATTGAGAAACTCGGGCTGTCCGGGTGGACACAGACTGCGGTATGCCAACATTTAGGGCCGACCGCGAGTGGTCTTAGGCGCGAATTGACGCGCAGGTCCCGCACTTTCGGGACGGGCCTTTTAAGGCCAGGCGCTCAGGTCTGCACATTGATGTCCATCCGAGACAGACCTGTGTCGGTAGAGAGTGACTGAAACCCCGCCAGGCGGGGTTTTTTTTGCCCGTCACACTCCGCGATCGGCCGAGCGATCATCGAAGATGTCACCCTCGTGATAGTGCCACTCGAATCCTTTCTGGCACGAGTAGTAGCCGCCCTCGACATGAATGAACGCATACATGGAATCACCGGGAAAAGGCGCGGCCTTTGCCTGCTCGATGGTCGCAAAATTTTTATCGACCGGCGGCACCGACTGCGCGCCGCTTCGATCCTGATTCGGTTCCGTCAAATAACTCACTCTGATGGTCATCACCCGGCCCTCCGCAGCGCCAAGTGTTATATCTACAGCCATGTCCGCCCAAGAGCAATTGCGCATCGCCGGACTCACCGGCGTCGAGCTGGCACTGCCGATCGCCGGCCCGGGTACACGCAGCTACGCCTTCATCATCGACTGGCACATCAGGGCGCTGCTGGCGCTCGCCTGGCTGGCCCTCGCCTGGCTACTGTTCGCCGGCCTGGGTCTGCTGGGGGGGAGCCATGGATGGCGCGGTCCGTTCGCCATACTGGGACTGTGGCCGGCACTGCTGATCTACACCCTCTATCACCCCGTGCTGGAACTGCTCATGCACGGGCGCACGCCGGGCAAGCGCACCGCCGGCGTGCGGCTGGTCACCCGCAGTGGCGGCGTCCCGGGCACGGGCGCCATTCTGATACGCAACATTTTCCGGCTGCTCGATGGCATGCCGTTCCTGTACCTGGTGGGCCTTTCCTGCTGCATGATCAGCGCCCAGCGGCTGCGCATCGGCGATATGGCGGCGGGCACGATACTGGTGCTGGAAACGGCCGTATCGCCGCAGCAGCTGGCACGGCTGCCGGGCCTTTTGGCGCAGACGGGCCTGGATCCGGGTGTGCTCGATCTACTCCATGAATTGCTCGAGCGCTGGCAGTCGTTGTCGATGCAGCACCGCGATGCGCTGGCGCGCACGCTACTGGCACGCATCGATCCGGCGCTGTCACCCGCGGTGCTGAGCGCGCTCGACGACCCCGAGCTGCATCAACGTCTGCGCTCACTGCTGCCCGCGGCCGCATGATGCGCCCCGGCTCCGCCACGGTTGGCGCCTGGATCAAGTCACGCGATAAGCGGTGGAGCGAATGGCTCGACACACTGCAGCCGCGCCCGCGGCGTTTGCGCATTGCCCAGGCGCAGCAGTACATCGAACACTACCGCGCCCTGGCCAGCGATCTGGCCACCGCGCGGAGGCTGTTGCCTCGTAGCGCCACCACGGCGGCGCTGGAATCGATGTATGCCGCCGCTCATGCGGCCATCGATCGCTCATCGCGCCATACGCGCTCGAGCTGGCGGACGCTGTTTCGCGTGCAGATCCCGGCCGCCATGAACACCCTGCGACCGACCGTGCTCTGGATCGCCCTGCTGTTCGTATTGTCAGCGTTCGCAGGCCTGTGGCTCATCGCGCAGTATCCGGACTTGATTGGACTGATCGCCAGCAGCGCCATGATCGACCAGGTCGAGCACGGCCATCTGTGGACTGAAGGGCTGTTCAACGTCATGCCCTCCTCGCTGGTGTCGGTGCAGATCCTGTCGAACAACATTGCCGTGACTTGTTTTGCCTTCTGCGCCGGCGTGTTCTTTGGCCTGGGGGCGTTTTACATCATCGCGCTCAACGGACTGATGCTTGGGGCATTGTTCGCCTTTACTCATCAGCACGGCCTCGACGGCGAACTGCTCAAATTCGTGCTGGCCCACGGGCCGGTGGAAATCTCGGTGATGTGCATCGCTGCCGCCGCCGGCACTGCGCTGGGCGAGTCGTTGATCCGCCCCGATGCGCCCACGCGCCGCGAATCTTTTCAGCGCACCACCGCCCGCCTCGGTCCGGTGCTGCTCGCGTGCGCGCTGTTGCTGGTGATCTGCGGCTTCATCGAGGGCTTCATATCGCCCAGTCCACGCTTTTCATTGCCGGTGCGCGCCGCCATCGGCTGGGGCTACTGGCTGTTGATGCTCCTGTTCCTGCGCGGCGGCAGACTGCGCGCGGCTTCAGACACTGCGCCGCGCGCGAGTACCTAAGTAAGCCTCGAGTACGGCG